>JAISBN010000084.1 GCA_031266175.1 Treponema sp.
TTTCATCTGTTCGTCCGTAAAGTACGGAAACTTTGAAAGGTAATTGATAAAATCCCCGGCGTATTCCGACAGGGTATCAAAAGATTTTTTCCCCAGAAAATCCCGGTAGGTTTTTATGATGATTTCCCATTCAATGCCCATGATGCTGGCGGAACTGTATATCATTATACCTACCGGATGGTATTTTGACAGGGCAAACAGTTTATCCGCCGAGTTGTACGTTTTGCCGGTGCCCAGGGTTACCGCGCTGTCCGCCGCCAGGGCTATGCCCTGGATGTTCATAATCGCCACTTCCGCCGTCATAGCATTCTCCCTATACTCTTGGATCTTCGCTTTTCGTGATTTTCGGCTGCGTTATTACCGGCACTCTCAATGTTATCGGAATAAAATAACATAGAGAAGAAAGTTTATCAAGTAAAAACAGCCTTAAGCCTTACGGGCTTTTTCAAACCGCTCCTGCCGGATCAAGTTTACCACAGACCTCTATCATTTACTGATAGAGGTGGCGGCGGATATTTCGGGGAGCTGCCATAGCCCGGGAACTGCATCTGGGACTACCCCTTTTCGTGCGGAAACAGTATCGGCTATACTTGTATCTAAGGACATTACGGTAAGGAGTTCAATGTATGGAAAAATATGTCTGCGATCTCTGTGGTTATGTGTACGATCCTGCGGCGGGGGATCCCGGCGGAGGCATCAAGCCCGGTACTCCCTTTAAGGACATCCTCGACAGCTGGGTCTGCCCTCTCTGCGGGGCGGCAAAATCCGCCTTTTCCCCCGCGGTATAAGGGGCCGGGAAATGTTATCTAGGGCGGATTTTGTCTTTACCATAGGCTATGACGGACCCTCCGCGGTGGTGGACGGCCAGGCCAGGAAACATTACGGTTCCCTGTCCACTGTCGAGCTGGCGGAAAAGGGCCTGTTCCGGGCGGCCTATTCTTCCGCGGTCTATGCCAGGATTCCGGCTTCAGCGGAGACCAGGGCCCCCGGCGGAGACGGCGATAACGAAGAAATCGCCACAGTTATCCAGCTGTACAACCGGGCCGCCGGAACTTCCTATAAGCCGGAGGATCTGCCCCGGCTTTTCGGGGTCTTTCCCATGGAAGTAAAGCGGGCCATTGTACTGTAACCGGCCAATGGGCTGCGGCCGGGGGCTCCTTAATTTCCCAGGAGAGAGCGGTATTCTGTCTCGTAGCGTTTCAGCAGGGGATTGGTGGGGGCAATGGCCAGGGCCTGCCGTAGGTAGTAGACGGCCCGGCGCTCGTCTTTCCGGCGGTGGTAAATTTCAAATATGGTAATCAGGGCGTCAAGATTCCGGGGGTCTTCAAAAAGGGCGGACCGGAGGTCGTTCATGACCGCGTCGTCATTGCTGCGGAGTTTTGAGCGGAGAAAATAGTACCTGCTTTTCTGGACCCCCGCGGGAACCGTGCCCAGCCGCTGATCGATGATCCGGGCCGCCTCGCTTTGCCTTCCCGTGTCGATAAGGGCGGTAACATACGCTGATACCGCTTCTTCGTTTGCCGTATCCTGGTTGTACAGTTCCCGGGCGTGGGCCAGGGCCGTGGCATAGTTTCCCAGGGCTCGTTCGGTTTTATAGGCGTTCAGCAAATCCCTCCCCTCCCTGCGCAGGGCCAGGAGCCGGTCTATATGGATCTTGGCTTCCCGCCAGTTTTCACGCCGTATACAGTCCGCGGCCAGCAGGGACAGGGCGTCGGGGGTTGCCGCTGAATTACCCATCAGCCGGAGGAGCATCGCCCTGCCTTCGTCGTTATCCTCCGTCCGGGGGGATTCCATCAGCAGGGAAGCCAGGTACAGCGTTATTTCCCTGTCGTTCGGGCTGGACCGGACCAGGGGCCGCAAATAATTGACGGCGGTTTCCCGGTTACGATACCCTTCGGCCTGGATCCGGGCCCGCAAAAAAAGGTACTGTTTGTCGGTACTGCTAATTGAAGCATACGTGTCCAGGGGCCCCTGGGCCTGCTGGAAAAGTCCCTGATCCAGCAAAATCTTTGCCCGGAGCAGCAGGAATTCCCCGTCCCGGCTGTTCCGCCGGAGGATCTCCGTAATCAGCGCGTCCGCCCGGGACCAGTCCCGCCGTTCCGCGTAAAGCCGGGCCAGCTGTTTTGTTACCGCGATACTGCCGGGATACCGGGACGCAAGAGCGTTCAGCCGGGACAGCTCTTCCGCGGCCTTCCCCTGGCTGTGGAGGAGCCGTACAAGCCCCAGTTCCGCGGGATAGCATTCCGCGGAAACGTCCAGGGCCCGCCGGAAGGCTTCCTCCGCCCGGACAGGATCCCCGGTCCGCTCGTATACCAGGCCCCGGAACAGGGGGGGCAGCGCCGAGCTTCCGTTCAGCCGGGCCGCGGTTTCCAGATGGGGCAGGACATTCCGAAGCTGGCTTTCCCCGGCATCCCGGTTGTAATAGGCAAGGAAGGGGAGTACGTATTCCAGAAAATCCCCGGAAGCGGCCCCGGGGGCGGTATAGGCCCCCCGTTCCGCATCCCGGAGGATCCGGTAGTAGGGATGAGCGGCGGGGGCTCCGGCGGAGGAAAAGTTTAAGGCCGTGTCGGGGTACAGGGCCAGGGCCAGGGCCGCGGCTGCGGCGTTCAGGGCCCGGCCCTCTTCCGATGAAGAAAGCTGCCGGTCCCGGAGCAGTTCCGCGGACCTGGCCAGGGAGGCGGGGGTCCCCAGTTCCACCTGGGCCCGCAGGTTGCCTTCCCCGGCATATTCCCCGGGGACCGGATCGGAACCCGGGGCCGGGCCGGGAGTGGAGGGACAGCTGGCAAGGAACAGTACCAAAAACAGAAAGGCCGGAAAGCTAGCCCGAAATCTCACGGAATTTCATCCCCGTTCCTGGACCTGGAGCTGAGGGAGAGGAGAATCAGAATAATGCCCGTTAACACGATCAGGAGCGGCCACCAGTTGATGATAAAGCGTTTAAACGAAAAAGAAACCACCTTAAAGGAAAAAACCAGCAGCACACAGCCCAGGGCCGCAAAGGCCACCGAGGGAATCAGGTAGCGGTAATGGATGGTCCGGTAATGCCGCCATCCCGCGGGAAGCAGGGCAAGGCCCGCAAAAACGGAGATCAGGGGCCAGCCCTGGGCCAGGGTAATGGGGATAATCTGGAGGGCGGAAAGGAAGAGAAACAGTCCCATCAGGATAAAAAACGACGCGAAAAAGAGGTACAGGGTACGTTTATTGAGTTTTATCGCTAAAACCGCACAGAGAGCGCCGATAATAACAAAAAGAAAGGACCATAACACGGAAAGCCGGGAAATGCCGGTCATGGTTCCCAAAAGAAAAGCGATGCCGAGGATCATCAGCAAAAGACCGGTAATAAAAGCAATGTGGGCGGTAATACGGCGGTTTTGGTGCATATTATTACTATATCAGCTCTAACCTTCTCTTGCCAATGGGAGCGCTCCATGTTAGGATTAGCCTAAAATGAAAAGAACTTTGTGTATCATTATGCTTGCGGGTTCCTTTTTTGCCGCGGGGGCCGAAGAACTGGTCAGCTATCAGCTGGACGAAGCGGAACATGTGGAGATTATAGCCGACGAGCCGATTAAACGGCCCCTTCGGCAGGTGCGTTATGCCCAGCCCTATGTCTCCAGGCCCCACGGCGAATACCCGGTGCCTTTTACCCTGACGGGATTTGACCAGGAGTTAACCCGGAAGTATATAGAACAGTACTCTTCCAGGGGAGGGCGCAACTGGCTTGTCACCATCATGCGGCGAAGCGGGCCCTACCTGGCCTTTATTCGCCAGGAAATCGAGCGCCGGGGGCTTCCCCGGGAGCTTATTTACCTCCCGGTGATCGAGTCTGCCTATTCCCCCACCGCGGTAAGCTGGGCCGGGGCCACCGGAATGTGGCAGTTTATGCGGGGCAGCATAAGCCCCTATGACATGAAGATTAACGAATGGATGGATGAACGGAGGGATTTCTGGAAATCCACCCTGGGGGCGCTGAGCAAGCTGGAAACGGAATACAAGCGGGTGGGCAGCTGGGAACTTGCCCTGTCTGCCTATAACGCCGGTCTGGGTACGGTGCTGAACGCCCAGAAAAAGTATCCCGGCGAGGATTACTGGGCGCTGTGTGAACGCAAGGTCTTTAAAAATGAAACGATCCAGTACATTCCCCGGCTGCTGGCGGTCTCCTATATTTTGAGCAACCCCCGGCGTTTCGGCATTGAGGCAATATGGCCCGAGGATCCCCAGTGGACCCGTGTACCCGTGGGCCGTTCGGTGGATCTGGCCATTGTGGCCGAACACGCGGGCCTTTCCGGGGCGGAACTGAAAAACGCCAACGGGGAACTGGTTTACGGCATTACCCCGCCGGATCCCAATTATCACCTTAAGGTACCGGCATCCCTGGCGGCGGCGGTCACTGCGGTTCTGGAGGATCCGGAGCTGCAGCTTATCAGATATTACTTTCATACTATCCGTTCCGGGGATACCCTTTCGGGGATAGCCCAGCGCTACGGCGTTTCGGAAAGCCAGATCCGCGGCCACAATCCGGGACTCCAGGAAAAGTACCTTAAAGTCGGCCAGCGGCTGATCATTCCCGCGTTAAAGGAAATCAACCTGGCCGCCGCTTCTCCCCGGAGGGATATAAACGTGTCCTTCTCCGGCACCCATCTGGTTAAACGGGGGGAAACTCTCTGGTCTATCGCCCTGGCGTATAACACGGATCCCGAAACCCTGGCCCGGCTGAACAGCATGGGTCTTAACGATACCCTCCGGGAGGGCAGTACCCTTAAAACCCCGGTCAGCCGATGAACCTAAAGCGCGGAAGAACAAGCCGCGGAGGGTTTACAAACGCCCTGACCCGGACTTGTTTTTTTGCGCTGCAAATCCTGGCGCTGGCCCTTCCGGCTTCCGCCCAGACCTGGACGCGGATTTCGGCCGGCATTGACTGGGACCGCATGGAACTTAACGCCCTCGTTACCCTGGATCTGGAGGGGGCGGGAATACGGCTCCCCGCAGGCAGGGCCAGGGCGGAAGCGCTGCTGGAAGAAGACGGGCCGGAGCTGGCGCTTCCCTTTATCATGGACCTGCAGGCCGATTCTTCCGCCACCCTTCGCGTCCTGGTGGACCGGGGGGAACTGTCCCTCCACGACGCCGCTTCCTTGGCCCGGGAAGCGGCGGAGAGCGTTCCCCCCGTAATTTCCGCGGATCTGTCTTCCATGTCCGTCCGGTATACCTACAGCCTGGCCGCGATATCCGGCAGGCTGATGCGCCATACCCGGCCCCGGGACATCCAGGCCCCCCTGATCCCTTCCCCGGCGGACAATTATACCGGCGTCATTGTCATTGCCGACGAAACCCTGCCCGTTCACGGGAAACAGACCGGCGCCCTGGTCCGGCCCTGTCTCTTCCCCAAAATCTGGGACAGCGCCATGAACCTTATCTATGAGCGGAACATGATCGATCCCGGCTATGCCGGCATGGTCCGTTACGCCGTCCGGGACGCTGTAACGGCTCCTTCTCCTTCGGGCCTGGACGAAGCCCTTGTTTCCCTGGTGGGAACCAACCCCCTGCGGATCATGGCCCGGAGCGTCTTCGGCGCGGTTCCCACGGATCCGGTCATCGACAGGGAAGACGCGCTCCTTATCCTTTCAACCGAAAACAACCGCAGACTCCTCCGGGAAGGCCGGGTGGCGTTGATCCTTAACCGGGAAACGCTGCAGGCAGCCATCGGCAAGTAACATGTGTACAATACCATTTTGGATATCTGCAAGCGGCATTATTGTCATCAGCATAGCTAGCATAAATATTTCTGAAAAATAGAACCAATGGCATGGTTGGCGTCGGTCTCATCAATTCCTTCAATTTGAACAATTACCAAGTCACCGTGTTTCACCACAAGTTTCATAAGCGAGATAAGATTCTTTCCGTTAGCCGTCTGCCCCCTGCTCAGTATTTGCACTGTAGAAGAATATTTCCTTGCTTCCCTTACAATAAACCCGGCAGGACGGGCATGTATTCCCAATTCATCTTTTATCGTATACCTAGCTTCAGTCATGGTACTTCACCTTTTATCCCGCCGCTTTAACGGCGGGATAAGCAGTATGCTAACCAGCCGCTTCCACTTTACCGCCCGCTTCTTTCTCAATCTCTATTTTTTCCGAGAATTTGAAAAAAGGATAATAAACTGCCGCACTGATTACAATACCAACAGCCTGCCAAGCAGAAGCGCGGATGTCACCGCCGGTACAAAGAAAACCTGAAATAAGCGGCGGCGTAGTCCACGGAATAGCCAGGGCGACTCTGTTGATGATATTAAAATACATCAGGACATACGTTCCCGCCGATAAAATCAACGGTACACCAATATAAGGAATCATCATAACGGGATTAAACACAATAGGAAACCCAAATGTAACCGGTTCATTTATGTTAAAAATAGCCGGCGGTAAAGAAATTCCACCAAGGGTCCTATACATCTTTACCCTGGAACGCAGCAGCCAAATTATAAGGCCGATGGTACATCCGGTTCCCGACATCCAGACCCCGAAGTATTGAAAACCATAAGCCCCCAAATTCGGAATAACCTGTCCGGCTTCAAAGGCGGCTGTGTTTTCGGCCAACAAAGCATACCATACAGGATACGTCACTCCCATAATTGCACTTTCATTAATACCGCAGCACCAAATAAAACATGAAATAAAAACAACAAACAATATGCCGGGTAAAGAATTAAGCCCTATCACAAGCGGACTTAAAACCTTTGAGATTAATCCATTTAGGTCAAAACCCAGTATTCCCGTTATGATCCAAAAGAAAACAATAACCGCGCCGCCCGAAATAATAGAATTAAAAGCATCGGCAACCATAGTAGGCACACTGTTTGGCAGTTTTATGCCGATTTTCTTTTTTTCAAAAAATTCAAAAAATTTTGAGGTTGTTAAAGCGATTATAATAGCCATAAACAATCCGGATGCTCCAAAATTCCCGCTATTAACGACCCCATCATTTGCAGTATTAACCAGTACAAACGAAACAAGGGCAAAAAAACTTGTAAAAAGCCGGTTGATTTTTAATTCCTTTGCAATCTGGTATGTTACAGACACAACCGTAACAAGAGCAACATTTCCAAAACATACCTTGTTCGGCAAGCTAATGATAGCGGCATAAGGAGCAATAAAGTCTTTCCATGCCTGTATGGGTAAGTTGGTTATCAGCAAAAATATGCTTCCAATGATCATCAATGGAGTAATAGCCGTTATGCCGTTTCTTAAAGCCAGCATGTAACGATTACTGCCGATTTTTGTACTAATCGGAAGCACCTTGTCCTGAAGAAAATTGCTCTTACTCATGATTTCTCTCCTCTGTGTGAATTAACTAATTTTTCTGCCTGCGCAAGAATTCTTTCCCCGTCGCAGGTACCGTAGTTTTCATGTGAAATCAGCCCCATGGGAATATTATGGTCCGCGCACAGTTTTTCACATTTTTCTTTCACAAATAAAATTTGTGGAGCGAGCAAGACAATATCAGCGTCTTTTATGTTATCCTCGATATCGCCGAAATTTACCGCCCACACTTTATTCGTCCGGCCCTGTTTCTTTGATGCTTCTAAAATTTTAGAAACAACCAGACTGGATGAAAACCCTCCGCTGCAGCTTAATAAAATGTTCATTTTGCCTCCTTTGTGTTAATATACTTCCCGAAAAGATTCAACATTTTTTGACCAATGAGGTTGTACGTTTCCGCCGCCGTCAGATGGTCCATGGCATGTACCAGAATCAAATCCGGCTGAACCTTTTCACCGTTCATGATTTTTTGCAGCAAATCTTTATGTATGGCATGTGCTTTTTTCAGGCTGTTTCGCGATTCTGCGAAAAGCGATTTTGCCTTGATGCTATTTCCTTCGGAAATACAATCAATAGCTTCCAATGCCTGGGTCTCGGCATCTCCTGCAAAAACAATCATCTCCATGCTTTTCTCCAGTTCAGCTTCATCCATGTAAAAATGTTGCCTCCTTTAATCCACGATTTCGCCGTTTGTTTTAATCACATTTCTATACCAATAGAATGATTTCTTCCTGATTCGCCTTAAATCTTTTAAATCATTTTCCGTCCGGTTTACATAGACAAACCCGTAACGTTTTGAGAATCCATTACTGGTACTGAGCAAATCCATAAAAGACCAGGGATGATACCCGAATATTTCAACCCCATCCTGGATGGCCAGTTTCATCGCCTTAATATGCTTGGCCAGGTATTGAATTCTGTACTCGTCGTTTATCGTTCCGGCATCGTCAAGTACATCATAAGCGCCCAAACCGTTTTCGGTTATCATAATAGGCAGCTCATAACGATCGTATATTTTTCTTAAGGTCAACCGAAATCCCGCGGGGTCCATTGCCCAATCCCAGTCAGTTACTTCCAAATAATCGTTTTTACATTCCTGGTAAGCCCCCGGCCTAAGCGGATAGGTGATATTGCCTTTTTTGCCGGACAAGTTATACTGATGTTTTATTTCCCGGCTTTCCAAGAACGCATATTTTACTGTTGCCGATCGGTAATAATTCAGCGCAATAAAATCCGGCCGGCCTTCCTTTAACAGATCTTTATCCCCGGAGGAAAATTCAGGTTGAATACCGCGATCACACAAATAACTCCAGAAGGACGGATTGTATTTTCCCTGTATATACAAATCAAAAATAGAATACCCCTGAATTACATCCCTGTTATAACTTGCCAGAGAATCCTCGGGTTTTGATGTGGCAGGATAAGACACATTCCACCCGACTACGGGTCCTACTTTGCATCCCGGCACATATTTTCGGCATAATTTTACGGCGATCGCATGCCCCAAAGAAAAATTGTGGTTCATCCTGTATCGCCATATATCGTCTTTTTCATCTTCAGGAGAACTCCCGGTAAATTTTGGATAAAATAATATTGAAATCTGTTCGTTTATCGTAAGCCAATATTTAACCCTGCTGCCAAACGCTTTAAAAACAACTTCGCAAAATTCAGAAAAATCATCAAGAATTTTGCGGGAAGCCCAGCCGTTATACTCTTCTTTCAGGCAGTAGGGCATATCGAAATGGTACAGCGTTACCACAGGGATAATATCGTTTTCTATAAGCTTGTCAATTAATTTGTTATAGAAAGCAATGCCTTCTTGGTTTACCTTTCCTCTGCCATTTGGAAGAATCCTGGACCAGGATATAGAAAACCGGTATCCCTTCAACCCCAATTCCTTCATAAGAGTTATATCGTCCCCGTAACGGTGGTAATGATCGGAGGTCACATGCGTATCCGCCATTCCTTCATGAGGCGGAATCATATCCATGATATTCGGGGATTTACCGTCTTCATTCCACGCACCTTCGTATTGGAATGCTGCCGATGCACCGCCCCACATAAATGATTCGGGAAATCCCGCCGGTTTTTTAAGATACTCCACCACTTTCCTCCTCAAGTTCGTTGATTATGGATAAAAGCACTTCAAAATTCGGTTTTTCTATGAGTTTGATCGCATATTCCCTGTTGGAACAAAATCGTGAAAATTGGTGATAAAAGAGTTGAAGTCGTTTTCCGTCTCCTTTTTTTACCGATCCCAAAAAAACAATCTGTACTATTTTTGATTCCCATCTAACCGGTTTGGCTAAAATAGATACCGAAAGAAAGGATTTGTTTACCCCATCACTAATCGGGTGGGGAAAGGCAATCATGTTATCTATTTCCGTTGGAAAGGTTCTTTCCCTTTCAAGGATCTGATCGTAAAAATCATCCGGGAGTTCAATTTTGGTTTTTAAAATTTCAATGATCCCCCTGATTATTTCTGGTTTTCCGCTTACTTTAAGGGTCCCGCAAAAATGCTCTTTGGGAATCATCTCTCTCATGCCTATTTGAAATATTTCTGTTCCGTTGAGTTTGTTTTTGAGTTCTTTTATATTATTCTTATTAAACTTATAGGGAAGAAAAATAACCGGCACGGGAAGATCTATGTCCAGTGGCGCCGTGGTAAAAATATAGTCAAATTTATTCAGATCAATCGAGGCAAGCTGATACACATCACCGGTTTCTATTTCCCCAATATAATCTTTAAATTCTTCACGGAGATTATATGCTACTAATTGAGACATGCTGCGCCCGGCAGGACAAACAACCAGGACCCGTTTTGGAATAATGTCGTGCTTTTGGCGCTCGAGAGCTAATTGCAGGTATGCGGCCAAATACCCTGTCTCATGTTCTCCAATACTTATTGACAATTTATTTCCAAGAACAAGAGCAGCATCGACAGCTATTTCATAGGAATATGGGTAATAGGTTTTGATTTCATCAATTAAAGGATTAAATACCGGGGATTCAAGCTGAACACGATCGACAAGCGGTATGGTGTGTAATAAAAGAGATGTATACAACTCTAAATCATGACACAGATCGACTTTGAATTTCCCCTTTAATATTTCCAGAGTTTCCCGTAAAGCCGATTCTATTGCTATAATGTTCCCGCTGTTTTGATGTTTTATCATACCCGCGTCATATTTCTTTTTTGCCGTTAATAGTTTTGAAATGTATACCGCTTCATTACTATCCGAATCATCCGAATCAATTGAAAAAATATTTTTAAACTGTTCCAGGATTTTATTTGCCATGATATATTCTTTTGTTTTTTTAAACTCCCCAAATGGTTTACCGGTAACAGGAAGCCTGTGTTTACCAAGGAATCTGATTAAGACAATCAGTATCTGTAAAATGATCTCCTCCAGAAAATTATCCGTAACCGTAAAGGCATGATTTCTAAGAACCATGATCACTATCTTTTTTGCGAGGAGAGCTTTTTTCAGCGGTATATAATCATTAAAAATTTTATTCCGTTCACCGGGTTTTCTTATCAGCAAAAGGCGTGTTAAAAAATTACGCTTATTTTCTTCTGTTCCTGTTACATATAAGCCGTAGTGAGGCCTGGATTTGATTGTAATCCCATATTCAGACAATTTTGCTTTGATGGATTTTAATACAGGTGAAAGACTGCTTCTGGAAAAGAAAAATGTGTCGCACAGATCTTCTATAAGAGTATATTTGTTTTGGATAATTTTTACACAGATTAAGTCTTCCCTGAGATCCGCGGAACTGTCTTCCGTAACATCCATGGACTGCAATTTTTCAATAATATGATTAATTTTACTGTCCGGCAAATAAAAGAAAACCCCAAGATTTTTTTTGCGATTTATGCGGGAACAGGTATCATTGTTTTCCAAAATTTGATTTATGGTTACGATGTCTTGCTGGATAGTTTTATAGGGCACTTTGAATAAAAGACTCAACGATGTTATGGTATGGTGCTTTCCAAGAAGCAACGATCTGAGTATCGAAACATATCTATCTCGTTCAGTTCCATCAATCATTACTCGCCTCAATTAATAATTAATAACGTTTTCCTAATGTTTTCCGTTTTTGTATAATAAAAGGGCGGGCTAAGCTTTTCAAATCTTTTTTTTCCGCTATATAACTGAGAATTTAAGATGAAAAATATTTACATCAGCAATGGCGGGACTTTTGGCGGACGCGCTATGGCCGGGGCTTTTTTTTCCGCATATCCCGGATTTTTTTCCGGGCCTTTTCCGCGGCGGAGTAGAGCGCCCAGGCCAGGGGACGGCAGGGGTAATCCCAGCTGCCCGGCCGGTGGATGATGACGCCGCCCTCTCCGCCGCCGATAAAGCCGGTCTTGAAGCGGTAAAGCCCCGCCATGGGATGATGGGGGTTGATGTCCGGGTCCTCCGGCGGAATGCCGAAGAGGTCGTAGTAAACACAGCCCGCCGTTTTGGCATCCCTCATGGCCCGCCATTGCAGGGCATAGGGGGCCATGAGGTTCCGCTTGCGGTTTGCCGACGCTCCGTACAGGTACACCGCCTCCCGGCCCCGGAACAGGGTAATAATGCCGGCAATGTCTTCTCCCTCGTGGGACGCGATGTAGAGCCGGGTATCCGGGCGGCAGCCGGGGGGCAGGACGTATTTCGCCGCTTCCTCAAAGAGCGCGGCATAGTAACCGATGCCGTGGATGGCGATACCGTCCCGGGCGGCGGTCTCCCTGTACATACCGTAAAACGTTTCCAGTTCCTGCCGAACCGGTGAGGACGATCCGGCGATCCGGACTTGAACGCCCTTCTTTTCCGCAAGCCCCACATTGTAACGCCACTTGGGTTTCATCGCTCCCAGGATCGCCGGTTCGCCGGGGGCTAGATTCACCAGTACCGAGTCCGGGGGTTGGACGTTCGCGGCGGCCCGGCGGAAGGGCTTTTCCGGAGGGGAACATTCGCCCGCCGCTGCCCGTCCGGCGGAAGATACCGGCGGGACAGGTTCGGGGGCAAGGGCCGGCGTAGTTTCACAGTACCAGGGGAAGTCGAAGCGGATAAAGGCCGTATCCCTTGGCAAAAGGCCCCGGAGGACCGCGGCCAGGCGAGCCGCCGAGACATTGCGGGCGGCGGCATCATACCCGGCGGGCAGTTCCGGCCCCCAGGGAACATAGGCAAAGGACAGGGCCGGCCCCAGGCGGCGGTGCAGAACCAGGAGCGGCAGAACAGCTGTTTCGCCGCCGGATTGCGGCGGGCCGCCGGCCGGGGGCAAACCGGCCGCGGCCGTTCCGGTCAGCCATTCCGCGGTAAAAGCAAGGGCCGCCCAGCCGAACCGGCCTTTAAAGCCGCCCCAGAAATCCGTCTGCAAAAACGAAGCCGCGGCGGTACAAACGGAAAGCTCCGCGGGGCGAAGGGATATCAGATACGGGTCCATGGATCAGTGTATTTCCCCGTCGCGGATCAGCGCCGTGGTGATGGGCTTCCCCGCCAGGGTCAGCGTTCCGGGTCCCGCGGTAACAACGCCGTTCACCGCCCGCAGGGGGACGCTGAAAAAGGTGTCCACGGTAATTTCGGCGGGCTCCGGCCCCGGTTCCGCTCCGTCCAGCGTAACCCTGGTTCCCGTGGGGGCGTCCGGCGCGTCCAGCACCTCGCAGCGTTCCGCGCCCTCCGGGCCGTGGTGGTCCTCCGCGGCCAGGAGCATCCCCTGGCTCATCACTCCCCGGAGTTTGGCGGCCTTAAGATTGTAGACCACAATGATCCGACGGTGGAGGAGTTCCTCTTCCCGGTAAAAGGGCGCCAGGCCCGAAACGATAACCCGTTCTTCCCCGGCGATGTCCAGGGTCTCGATGTAGAGTTTGTCCGCGTTGGGATGCCGTTCTATTTTGATGATCTCCGCTACCCGGAGATCCAGGGTGGAAAAGTCCGGCGCGGCGGGTTCGGAAGACGCGGCAGGCCCGGCGGAATGTGCCGCGTCCCGCCGTTCCTTCTGGCTTCCCGAATATTTTTCCCGGAGTTCCGCCACCTGGCCGTCTTCCAGTTTTGCGAAGAGCACTTCGCTCTTCACCGTTCCCGGGAGCCCGCCGGGTTTGCCCAGGCTGTCCCAGTTCAGGCCGCTTTTGGCCCCCGGCGCGGAGCCAAGCTCCAGCCCCAGAAACCCGGCGATCCTTTCCGCCGACGCTGGAATGTAGGGATCGATCAGGATGGCGATGTCCCGGACCACATAGCAGAGATCCCGGATAAGGGCCGCTGCTTTGGGGGGATCTTCCTTGCGGGATTTCCAGGGTTCGGCGTCCTGGAACACCTTATTGGCGTAGGAGGAAAGTTCAAAAATCTGGCGGAAGGCGTCCCGAAGTTCCGCCCATTCCAGTTTCGCGGTAATTTCCGTTTCAAAGCGCCGGACCTCGTCCCAGGAAAGGGGCGAGACGGCGCCGGACGGGGGTATGACGCCGTCATAGTAGCGGGTTACAAAAGACAGGGTCCGGTTTACCAGGTTCCCCAGGTTGCCGATTAACTGGCCGTTCACTTTTTCCTGAAAATCCTTCCAGGTAAAAAGGGCGTCCGCCTTTTCGGGCCGGTTGTAGTACATATAAAAGCGCCACACGTCCGCGGGGATCCCCGTCTCCATGACGTCGCTGCCAAAAACCCCGATACCCCGGGTTTTGGAAAATTTGCCGCTTTCATAATTGAGGTACTCGGTACTGGACATATGATGCAGCATGATCCAGTTTTCGCCGCTTCCCAGCAGGGTAGAAGGAAAGATCACCGTATGAAAAGGAATGTTGTCCTTACCGATAAACTGAAAGAGTTCCGTTTCCCCCGGGCTCTTCCACCAGTAATCCGTAAATTCCCGCCAGCCGGAAAAACGGCCGTAGGGAACCTGGGCCGTTCCCTCCGCGATTTCTTCGCCCAGGTTTCCGGTAATGGAAATGTAGCCGATAGGAGCGTCGAACCAAACGTAAAAGACCTTGTTCTCGTAGCCGGGCCGGGGAACGGGGATGCCCCACTTCAGGTCCCGGGTAATGGCCCGCTCGTGCAGGCCGTCCCGGATCCAGGCGGCGGTCATTTGGACGGCGTTGTGGGCCCACTCCCCCCGGACCGAGGCTTCCTTAATCCACGCCTCAAGCCGGTCCTTGATTTTCGGCAGATCGATGTACAGGTGTTTTGTTTGTTCCATCCGGGGAGTTTCTCCGCAGCTTGAACAGCGGCTGTCCCGTAACTCCGTGGGATCCAGAAGCTTGCCGCAGGACTCGCACTGATCCCCCCGGGCTTCCGTATAGCCGCAGTGGGGACAGGTACCCCGGACATAGCGGTCCGCGAGAAAGCGCTTACAGTTTTCGCAGTACAGCTGGCCGATGGTTTTTTCGGTGATGTAGCCGTTCTCGTCAAGCTTCCGGTAGAGATACTGGGTTACTTCGGTTTGAATCGGCGTGGAAGTCCGGCCCCATTTGTCAAAGCCTATGTTAAACCAGCGGTAAATGTCGCCGTGGAGCTTGTGGTAACGGTCGCAGAGTTCCCGGGGACTTAAGCCTTCTTCCGCGGCCCTGGTTTCCGTGGCGGTGCCGTATTCGTCGGTACCGCAGACATAGAGGGTTTCGTAGCCCCGCAGACGGCAGAACCGGGCAAACACGTCGGCGGACAGCACCTGTATCAGATTCCCCAGATGGGGCACGTTATTTACATAGGGAAGGGCGGAGCTGATAAGTCGTCGTTTCATGAAACTTTGTTTCCTGTTCGGTTAAAATACGCGGCACAAGCCGCTTACGGTTTACAGCTACTATACCCTATGGAGCTCATTTTTTGAAGACCGCGCCCTGGCGGAGACGGTAAGGGTGATCCGGTTGTCCCACTGGTCGCCGGGATTAAGGAAAAGCTGGAATACCGGCAGGAAACAGCTTGACTGGTAGGCCCCTTCCCCGGACACAACCGGGTAATAGCAGAGATCGCAGGGAAGCTGAAAGTTCAGGGAAAGGGAAGCGCCGTTCCTGGCATCCCGTTCCTCCAGGGCAAGGACCCGCTTCAGGAACCCGCTTTTTCCGCCGGGGATCTCTTCCTCCCCCTGGCTTCTCCGGAAAAGCAGCTGTTCCCCTTCCCCGGCAAAGGAAAGATCAAACTGGGGGATAAAGCAAAGCACCAGCCTGTCGTCTCCCCGGTTGCGCAGGGTATAGGAAAGGTGGAGCAGGTTTTTTTCAAGGTGATAGGCCTTTTCAATTTCAATTGAGCCGAAGGGTACGCCCTTCCGCGGGGAAAGGACAAAGGCGGCCTTGAGCTTCTGCCTGTCCACCTGGGATACGGTATATTCTTCGTTTCCGCAGAAACGGCTTTCTTCGGGAAAGCCGTTAAAGGCCCCGTTCCTGATGACGGGAACAAAATCACCGCCCAGAAGACGGTCCATAAAAGCGCAGCGCCGGTCCGCTTCTTCCGGCCCGGCAAAGGTGTCCAGGTAATTCCATCCCCTGGGAAGATAGTCGAGCTCGAACACCGAGGCCCCCCGGGTCCGCACATAGCAGTTAATGTTTTTGTCCTGGAAAAGATATTCCGGGGTCCTGTTCAGGTTAAAGTCGATGGTTACCAGCGAGGGCTTAAAATCCTTTTCCCGGATAATCCGCTCCGCGGCCAGGATGGAGCGGTACGCGTATTTGCGTCCGGCAAAGCTGCCGATACCCTGAACGTTCGGCCGGTACAAAGCTTCCGTTCCCTGGGCTTTCCACAGTTCCTCCCTGGCGGTCCGCTTTCTTGATTTATCCCCCCGCAGCTGGTTAATCATGTTGTGGGTAAAAAATATCCTGGCATAGAGATCGTTGGCTTCGGGGCGGATCAGAAGCGATCGGGGCTGTACGCCGGGAACTTCGCCGGAGGAATAAAAGTACGCCCTGGGCAGGGAACCGCAGTTTCTGTATACCTTGCCGGGGGTTGTCAGCTCAAGGTTGTCCCGGGACTTGTCCGCCATCAGGGAAGCCAGTTCCCCGAAAAAAGCGAGGGCCGCCTCTTCCCCCCGGTCTTCCGGGAATTCGGGAAACACCGTGGTAAGTCCCGGAGGAGCGTTCCGCAGAATGGTCCCGGCATCCTGTCCCGCCAGGGAAGAAAAAACAGGAAAGACCATGATGATTTTACCCTGGTCCTCGGTAAAAACCGGAGCATGCAGAACCGTTCCCGTACAGCCCGCCGCGGCAAACTGGGCTTCGCTTAAAAAGGTATAGGCCATGCCGCAGCTTGCCAGGACACCCACCAGGGACTGTTCCCAGCCGCAGTGGGCAAGCCAGCATCCCTGGGGCTTTCTGCCAAAGTTCTGCCGCAGGTAGGTGGTAAGCATTTCGATTTGGCCGATCTTATCCGCCAGGGGCAGCAGGAACATCGGGGGTTCGTAAAAACCGCCCCCCAGCAGTTCCAGCTGTTTTCTGGCGACCAGATCCTTGATAAGCAGGAACAGTTCGGGTTTCTTTTGTTCCAGCCTGCTGAAGAGGGGCCCGGAATAATGAAGCGCCGCCTGGATTTTGGGGAATTTGTTCAGGGTGGCAATAAAGGGTTTTAACCTGCGTTTGTAGAGGGCCTCGAATTCATCTTCGCCCGCGGGAGGCATAAGATGGGCGCGGGCGCCCAGGATCAGGCTGATTTTTCCGGACATCGGCTACTAGTATAAGCTGTTTTGTATAGTCTGAGAAGCGGACGGCCAAGAATCCGCCCTCCATGGCGGATTCTTGGCTTGTAGTTTGCGCAGCAAACTACAGCCCTGCCCGCCTAAAGGCGGGCAGGCAATGGTTACAGCGCCCTCCATGGCGCCGCCCGAATTGTCGTCATACCATGCCACATTCCCAATGGTGGTACTCCCTGCGTAGGTATACACAAAAGAACCGGCGAACGGAGGCGTCCCCCCGCCCCGGGCCGCGTACTCCCACTCCGCCTCGGTGGGCAGACGGTAACCGTTGGCCCCCGTCATCACCGCACCATCCACCGCCGGTACGGTTGCGTCCCGCAGTACCGCGTCGCTTCCATCCCGGTACACCGGCTCCTTCCCGCTTATCTCGCTGTAGGCGTTGCACCATACCACCGCGTCCTGCCAGCGGATATACGTTACCGGTTCATTCTTTGCCGCGGTGGGAGCCGCCCCCGGTACTCCGTCATTCCCCTCGCTGCCCTGATTGCCAAAGATATATCCGTTACCAAGCGCCCAGGTTCTTACCTCGTACCATAACTCGTAGGTGGTCTCGTACCTCGCTATGGAAAAAGGGCTTAACGTTACCGTCCGCCCGCTGGGGAACAAGGTAGTGCTACCACCGGAATTATATGCGGCGTTCCCGAGGATGTCGACGGAAACGGAATTCGCCCGTACCATATACCGGTAGTTCACCGGAGCGCCGCCCCCGCCGTTATCGTTGTTCCCCTTGTCCTTGTACAGGGGGGCCGTGGCTTCCTTCATCCAGGGGTTCTCGCAGCCCCCAAAGCCCGCCAACACCGCTGTCAGCGCCAAAATCCAGCATCCATGCCGGATTTCTTCAGCATACGATACTCCTTTGCGGTTAACGGCTCATCTCGTAATCCGTGTTGGTCTGTGTCTGTCCGGGGTAAAATTTCTTCCCCTTCTTCTTCCTCAAGGAATTTTCCCTTATATACGTATACGGGCCGCTCATCTGTCTCCGGGGATGGTTTACCGTCTCCGGGGATGAATTTCCGGTGTCCGAAAAAGAATTTCCGGTGCCGGAAAATGAATTTCCGGTGTCCGAAAATGATGTATCTGTCTCCCGGCCTGTACTCAGCATGAATGTACGATACTACAGGGCGGGGAAAGTTGTCAATTGACGCTATGGCAAGTATTTTTTCCTGCGGGTCAGCTTTTTTCCTGTGGGGGACTCTTTCGCTCCCATGCAAGCAAAACCCCCGGTCCGCGCCCTATGAACCTCCCCGCCTTGAAGGCGGGGTATCCTGTAGGCGTTGCATCGTTTTACGAGGTTCATTCTGCAAGGAAATTATTAACTGTGGGGGTCTACTACCCCCACTGCGAATAGAGGGTATGCCCCGGGATAAAACCTGGGGTATACTTAGAACAAGGAGCGCAGCATGGGAGACACGGGACAAACCCGGAAGCCTGCCCGGGGACTCACCTTCGAGGACGTCTGGGAGATGTTTCAGGAGACCGGCCAAAAGATAAAAGCCATGGGTGAGGAAACGGACCGGAAAATGCGGGAAACCGACCAAATCGTCAAGGAAACCGCCCGGCAGATGAAAGAAACCGATAAACGGGTCGGGGAAATCACCAACCGCCTTGGCGACATGGTGGAACACATGGTTATCCCGAACCTGACGGTAAAATTCCGGGAACTGGGCTTTACCTTTACCCAGGCGGGGAATCTTAAAATTACCGACCCGGAACACGACATATTCACCGAGGTCGACGCCCTGCTGGAAAACGACGATAAGGTGATGGCGGTAGAAATCAAGACCACCCTGAGGATCGGCGATATCGACGATCACCTGGATCGCATGGAAAAGCTGCGGTTCCGGACGAACCTGCGCAATGACCGGCGGATATACCTGGGCGCCGTTGCGGGGGTCGTCATCGACGCCGGGGTACAAAAGTACGCCCTGCGGAACGGCTTGTACGTGCTAAAACCCTCGGGCGAAACCTTTATCGTCACCGAACCCGCTGCCGAAGGCTGTGTCCCCCGGGAATGGTAGGACTTGCCGGGGAATGTCCGGCCGCGGCGGCTTAGCCCCCCCGGGACGAGCCTCCGCGGGGCAAGCCCCGGGGTATTAAACCGGACTCCCGGATAAAACAATTTTTAAAAACAGCGCCGATACCGCGGAAAAGATCAGGGCCAGGATGCCCATGGAAATAAGCAGCAGGGGAGTTCCCCGCAGGCCGTAGGGTATGGCTTCCAGAAAGGAGCGTTTCTGTATCTCCTTGATAATAAAAAAGGCAAAGAGGCCCCCCAGGGCAAAGCCGGCGGAAAGGGACAGGGCCTCGCCAAAGTCTGCGGCAAACTGAAGGGTTACTGCCAGCGCGGCGGCGGATAGTCCGTTATAGGGCGAACCGGTTTTAAAAATCCGGGGATTCTCTCCCAGCCGGGGAACCAGGCGGAAAACAAGCTTTTCAATGCCGAAAGAGGCCAGCGCCGAAAGGGGGAAGATTAAAAGATAGTCGAAGATCCCCAGAAAACCTATCACCCGGGCAAAAAAGACCCACAGCAGCGCCGTGGAAACAAAAAGAACCGCCCAGGGATAGTAACAGCGGGTCCGGGGAGTTCGTTCCCGGGACACCATTTCCCGGATACCCAGGGCAAAATCAAGCATCAGGTTCAGGGAGAGGGACGCGAAACAAAAGAGGGCCGCCATTAATCATCCTCCGAATTGGTGTACCGGTTTCTGAAATACCGGTATACCGCCGTTCCGTAGCCCAGCAGGATAAGGGCGCCGGAAGAGACCTGCAGAATGCGCAGGGGCTCTTCCCGGACAAAGCGGATACTGTCCAGGCCCGGCAGGGAAAGGGAACCGAATCCCAGGGGTTCCCTGATAAGCGACAGGGCCAGGATCAGGGTTCCCAGGACCAGGGCTTCCGCGGACGCCTGGGAGAGGGCCTCCGGCATGTCATAGGCCAGGGTCCGTTCGGCCAGGCCGGAAACGGTAAACACCACCGGCGCGAGGAGGATAAAAAAAGAGCTTTCCAGGGCCAGGACGGGGCTAAAGATCCAGAGGATCACCATAAAAATCTGCGAGCCCAGGGCCGAGAGAAAAAGCACTATCCCGTTTCTTCCCCGTTGGGGCAGGTACGGCCCCCCCAGTTTGACCGCCGTCATGGTAAAGGCGTACACCCACACCAGCGCGGCCGTACATACCAGGGCGCCGGAAATGCGCCCCGACGCGATAACAAGCAGTCCCGCCCCGGTCAGGGCCGAGAGGGGTGAATGGCTTCCCCAGAACAGGTGGGCCCGCATCCAGGAATTCATCTGGCGCCCCCGGTTCCGCCGGCCGCCCCGGAGGCGTTGTTTCCGGCCGCTTTTTCAACGCGCTGAACATAGAACCGGTAGAGCGGCGGGGGCAGTTCTTCCATAACCTGGCCGGCGCCGGGACTGAGGGGAATAATGCTTTCGACCTTTCCCGAACCGTCAACCAAAGCCGCGCAGGCCGAAGCCGCTCCGCTCCGCATCACCGTAAAGACAAAAGCCCTGTGGCCGGAGTTGAGTACCTCGAACCAGCTGCCCCGGACCGCGGCCGCGGAAAAGCCCCCGGAGGAAAGGACGGAGCCGACGCGCCGGGTATCGCCGTTCCGGACCAGGGCTTTGTTGACCGCCGCGGCCAGAAGCCGGGTTCGGTAGGGCTGGGTGGCGTACCACAAAAGGCCCCCCGCGGCAACCACCGCCCCGATCCAGGCCAGGCACAGGAGAAGGCTGCGCTGTTCCGGTTGAAGTTTCACGGGGTTCTCCTTTTTTCGTAGTACAGGGCGTTTTCTGTCCGGCGGATCAGGGGAACCAGGACGTTTCCCGCGAGGACCGCGGCAACCACGCCATAGGGATCCATCCCCGGGTACCGGAACAGAAACGCCGCCAGCGCCGTCAGGCAGATAAAGACCCCGTACCCCGGCGCGGACTTCGGCCCCGTGGCGGGATCGGCAACCAGGATAAAGGCCGCCGCCAGCGCTCCCCCCGAAAGCAGGGCAAAGAGCACGTCCCCCCCCCATAACGGGCCGCCAAAGGGAAGGGCGCCGAAAACCCTGACCAGCAGGGCGTACAAAAACAAAAACGCCGGGGGAAGCCAGAAACGGAAGCTTCCGGAGGCGGAAAGGAGGATGATTCCCAAAATCAGAAATAAAAGACCCCGGTCGGCGATTATCCCCGGCCCGGAGGGCGAAAACAGATTAAGGTAGCCCCGGGGAAGGGATGTCCCGGTAAAGGCAAAGACGGTGTTGTTGAAAAAGGAACTGAGCAGTGAATCCAGGGGGGTATCGGGCCAGCCGTTGATTTTAAGCAGGGCCAGGGGCGAACCCTGGGCGTCCCTGAGCCCCCCTTCCAGGGAAGCGGCCAGCCGGACCAGGTGGCCCCCCTCCATGCCGCGGCTGAACGCGGCGGGCCAGGCGGAGCGGATGAATAGCCAGGCCCCCGCCGCGGGATTGACCCAGTTGGAGCCCAGGCCTCCGAAACTGTGTTTGAGTACCGCCATGGCAAAGATCCCCCCCAAAAAAGCATAGAGGGGATTCAGGCTGTTGGGAAGCAGCAGGGCCAGGACCAGGGCCGACGCAAGGGCGCTGCCGTCTTTAACGGAAAAATACCGGGTTTTCAGATTAAAGAGCAGTTCCGTCCCCAGGGCTCCCGCCGCGGCGGCCAGGGCAATCAGCATGGAATGGAAACCGTCCCCCAGGGAAGACTGGAATATCGCCAAAAAGGCGCAGATGCTGACAAACCACATCCTTCCGGGGGTGGACCGGGCCAGGTTTACCTGGGGTTTCTGAAAAAGGGAAAGATCCATGGCGTTTAGTTCCCCTGGAGGGCGGAACGGATAATGGTGGTGGACAGGGGAAGCCGGGAAGGGCAGACCACTTCGCAGCAGCCGCAGCCGTGACATTCCGCGGCCCGTCCGGCCCGTCCATCCCTGCTGTCGGAACCGTTCATGTATTTGTAGAGGGCTTCCGGATCCAACCCCACGGGGCACACGACGCGGCATTCTCCGCAGCCGGTACACCTGGTCCGGGCCGATCCGCCGATTTGGCCGGAAAGAAAGGCAAAGATTGCAAAACTGGTCTTGATAACCGGTTCATCCAGATCGACCATCGTCCGGCCCAGGAGGGGGGAACCGGAACCGATCCGCCGGGGCTGGTCCACAAAGCCCCCGCATTCGGCAAAAATCTCTCCTACCCTGGTTCCTATCCGTACTTTCATTACCTGGGGTTTTTTGATTGCCGATCCTCCCACCGCCACATAGCGGTCCAGAATCGGTTTTTTTAGTTTTACCGCGTCATGGATGGCCGCCAGGGTGGCCGGCCCCAGGGCCAGGATCATCCCCAGTTCGATGCCTTCTTTCCGGGTAAAACGCCTGAGCACCAGCTCCAGTTCCCGGCGGTTCCGCTGGGGATAGCGGGATCTGGTATATACCAGGGACACGGGCAACTCCGCCCCGGCCATGCAGTCCATCAGCTTGTTTCCCAGGTCCTTTTCTCCCCTGGAAAAGACCAGGACGATGCGGCCCATGCGGCCCGCCCGGGCGGCAATGCGGCTCCCCTCGGCCACCGCTTTCATCCGTTCCCGGAGCAGGACATAATCCGCGGCAAGCCAGGGATCGTCAAAAACACAGCGGACCACCAGGGTAACCGGATCCCTGGCGGAACGAAGGGAATACAGCATATCCGATACCGGGCGGCCGGAACCTTCCATTTCGACAATTCCGTATTCCGCGATGATCCGCTGAAGTTCAAAGGGAGACAGGCTCTGCCAGGGGAAAATTTCCTCGTGCTTCCCCAGTTTTTCAAAACCGCCGTCCAGTTTGATGACCAGGGCGTTGTTGGTAAGCCCCTCGGCCATTTTCCAGGAAACGGTCCGTACCACCCGGCCCGGCACGGTGGCGTGGATATTGGCGGATCCAAGCCCCTGTCCCCGGCCTATCAGCATACCCTCGCCGACCCGGTCCCCCACCGTGACCACGGGATTGGCCTTGCTCCCGATGTGCTGAACCAGGGGAATAACCGAAAGGCCGGGGAGGAACGCGGTAATGCTGGAATCCCGGGGCGGTACCGTCGCGTCGGTATACCGTATGCCTCCCCGAAGGAATGAATATACCTTCATGGTCTTGTTTTTTATACCACGGACCGGTTCTTTTTTCTATAGGAAATGGAAGGCCGCGGCGATAAAGATGCCCAGTAAAGCGCCCACCGCCACTTCCAGGGGGGAATGGCCGTTTACCTCTTTAACGGGGTGGTAGTCAACTTTTAATTTTTCCGAAACATGGCGGCCCAGGCTGTTAAGGACCCTGGCCTGGATCCCCGAAGAACGGCGGACCCCCAGGGAATCGCGGATAATAATCAGGGCCAGCATCAGGGTAATGACAAACAGATAGCTGTCGATCCCTTCGTTAAAGGCCACCGACGCGGCCATCGCGGCAACCATGGAAGAATGGCTTGAAGGCATACCCCCGGTCCGCCAAATCATGGTTTCGAGGGTATCCCGGGGATTTTTCCGTTTTCCCCGGAACAGATAAATAATTGTCTTAACCAGCTGGGCCAGAAACAAACTGGTAATAACGGATAAAAAAACAGGGTTTTCAACGAAACCCTTCAAAGCCTGCTGATTGATAGCCAGGACCATAGTATACCATGGTACGGGAAAGGACCTTTGTCAAGCTCCCGCTCATACCCCCGCGTCTTCGTCCTACACCAGCCCCCGGGACGCGGCTATCCGTACCGCGTCGGCCTTGTTCACCGCCCCAAGTTTATTGTAGACGCTGCGGATAACGCTTTTAACCGTATTCACCGACAGGGAAGCAATGCCGGCGATTTCTTCCTGGGTCATTCCCTGGGACAGGTTGGTCAGGACTTCCATTTCCCGGCGGGACAGTTTGGGCATCCCCTGGTCAAAGGAACTCTCCCGGGCCGCCGGGGACCGGGAACTTTCCGTCACGGCAAAGAGTTTTTTCGCGTACCCCGCGGCGCTAAGGCGTACTTTTTCAAGCCATTCCCGGGGGAGTTTGGGGGCTTGTTCCTTTAACGCCGCGTCGGCCAGAGCCCGCATGTTTTTCCCCAGTTCCGTAAAGGGCATAACGATGGCATTGGGACCGGAGAGACGGCAGGCTTCCGCCAGGGCGGCAAAGGCCCCTTCCCTGCCTTTAAGCCGGTAACGGCATACCGCCTCCAGGGCCTTCATCTCGATCCTTCCCAGGACAAAGGCCCAGGGACTGTTTCTGGTTTCCCAGCTTTCCAGAACCGCCAGCGCCGCGGGGAAACGTTTTTCCGCAAAATGGTATTTGGCCTTGACCAGCACCT
>JAISBN010000126.1 GCA_031266175.1 Treponema sp.
TGCTGCGCTTCAGGACCGGACGGAGGTTTCTTCAAGCAGCCGCGGCTTGCGGCAAAGATTGTGAACGTCAACGGCGCGGGGGACGCCTTTGCAGCGGGGGCGGCCTACCGGTTCTGCAAGGCGTACCGAAGCCGTCCCGTCCGCCGACTCGGCCTGACGCTTGCGCCGGTTGAGGAAAACGCGATATTCGGGGCGGCCTGCGCGGCCCTTACGGTGGAAAGCAATAACGGGGTAAGCAAGGCCCTTACCCTGGAAAAAGCGCTGGAACGGGCGGCGCAATACCGGGCCTGAAAACAGCGGCAAGCGGCCCGCGCTCTGTATGAAAAACCTGAGCTCGATGGAATACAGAGGTTCCGATCTGGTCAGGATCGTGATGGTGATTAGGCTTAGTCGACTGTGTACGACAGGCTTAATCGACTGTGTACGACAGGCTTAGTCGACTGTGTACGACAGGCTTAGTCGACTGTGTACGACAGGCTTAGCCGACTGTGTACGACAGGCTTAGTCGACTGTGTACGACAGGCTCAGATCTCCATCAGGATCAGGCTTCCATCGAACTCACGTTAAAAAACAATAAACGGCCCCTTGGGGGCCTAAAAATCAGCAGCGGGATGAGGACTTGGATGTCTTAAATCATCCATAAGAAGGAGATGTAAATGTCAAAACCTTGGGACAAATACCTGGATATTCTGCCGGAAACACGGCAAGCTCTGGAGCAGGGAAAAGCCGTAGTCGCTCTGGAATCAACGATTATTTCCCACGGGATGCCCTATCCCGATAACCTTGAATGCGCGGCGAATTGCGAGAAGATAGTCCGTGAGCATGGGGCTATCCCCGCCACCATCGCTATTCTGAAAGGACGGGTCAAAATAGGCGTTACCTGGGAGGAGCTTGAGTACCTTGCCAACGCGAAAGACGTGGTAAAGTGTTCCCGCCGGGATTTGGCCGCGATACTTGCCCAGGGACAGGACGGCGCCACTACCGTTGCCGCTACCATGATCCTGGCCGACCGGGCGGGCATACGCTTTTTTGCTACCGGCGGGGTCGGCGGCGTCCACCGGGGAGCGGAAAACTCCATGGATATTTCCGCAGACCTGACAGAGCTTCAGACCACCGGCGTCTGTGTAGTTTCCGCGGGGATCAAGAGTATCCTGGACATAGGCCGTACCCTGGAATATCTGGAAACCCTGGGTGTTCCCGTGGCCGCCTTCGGCCAGGATAAGTTCCCGGCCTTCTACACCCCGGACTCGGAATTTGACGCCCCCCTGCGCCTTGACACTCCGGAAGCCGTGGCCCGTATGCTCAAGGTGAAATGGGACTTTGCCCTTCAGGGCGGCGTCATCATAGGAAACCCCATTGACGGGAAGTACGCTATGCCCTCCGAAAAGATAAATGGCGCTATCGAGGAAGCTCTGCGCCGGGCGGATGTCAAAAGAATCACCGGCAAGGCGATCACCCCTTTCCTGCTGGATACGGTTAAGGAACTAACCGGCGGGGAAAGCCTGGAGGCGAATAAACATCTGGTATACGGGAACGCGGCACTGGCGGCGGATATAGCGGCGGCGTTTGCGGCCTTGAAGTAACGATAATGCCTGAGCCGCAATTTTTACGGAAATATGTCCACCCGGATAGCGGGGTCCAGGAACGGCCGCAGGAGTTCCGCCCGTTCCTCCAGGGTTGCTTGGGGCAGCGCCTCTGCCAGCGGGTCCTCGGGCGCGGGCCGCGCTTTGCCGTAGATCTGTACCGCCCGGATACCGGCGGCGTTGTTGTTTGATTGGACAGTATTACCGTCACACCCGGCCAATTCCCTTACCAAACCTACCCAGGCTGCCGCTTCTTCGGGCGGCGGCTCTTTGCCGTTTACCGCGCAAATCATGGTTTGTATGGTTACCGGGGCAAGAGCCGTAAAACTCCGGATATGTTCAATAAGCGTATCAAAGGGAACGGCGGCCCGGTCTATTTTTTCATACCACCCGGGGGTCCCGGCATCCAGCTTGAGCCATATGTTGAACTTCCCGGAGGATAAAGCGGCTTCTTGCAGGAAGGTCCGGGTACTGTCATCCAGAAGCCCCGTACCGTTGGTGATGACCACCAGATCCGCTTCGGGAACCGTCTGGTCCCTGATTTGGGCCGCGGCTTTCAGGGCTTCCCGAAAATGGGAGGATAGGGTTGGTTCCCCGTTTCCGGAAAAACAGATGTCCCGCACGGGAATGTCCTGTGCCGCCGCTTCCGCCAGGGCGGAATGGAGGGCTTCTTTCATTACCGTAAGGGAAAATCGTATGTCCGATGTAAAGGGAAACACCTCGCAGTAGGGGCAGTCGAAGGAACAGACCTTACGGTCGGGGAAAAGGTTGATCCCCACGGAGAGACCTTTGGAGCGCCGGGAATAGACAGGGTACACTATGGCCCCCCCTTCCCTGCTGCGGTGATTTTCCACGGGGCCTATGTTATTTGCCACTTAAGCCCTCGCCGCCGCGGAAGCCTCGTGCCCGGCCAGCCCTTCCGACCGGGCTATCCGTTCCGCCGCAAGGCGTACCGCGTCAAAGCCGGGGCCCGGACCGCAGCGGAGACTTGTGGGGGTCTTGAGGAAATGGCGTACCGAAAGGCCGGCGGAAAACCGGGCGCTCCCGGATGTGGGCAGGGTATGGTTGATCCCCGCTGAATAATCCCCCAGGGCTTCCGCGGCCCCGGCCCCGACAAAAAGGGAGCCGTAGTTTCTGAGACGCGGAACCCAGAGGTTTGGGTCTTCCACCTGGAGTTCCAGGTGTTCCGGGGCAATGGTATTGGCAATGCGTATTGCCTCTTCCCTGGATTGGTAGACGATGATAAGCCCACCGGCATCCAGGGAAGCCTGGGCGGTTTCGGCAGACGGCAAGGCGGCAAGCTGTTTTTCCACAGCCGCCATTATCCGGTTAGCCATATCCCGGCCTGGGACCAGCGTCCTGGCCCGGGCGTCGGGATCGTGTTCCGCCTGGGCCAAGAGGTCCGCCGCGACAAGGTCTTCCGGGCCGGGGCGCGGGCCCATCGTACCCTGAAAATAGGGGTCCCTGCCATCGGCAATGACCAGTACATCCGTGGGTCCGGCAATGAAATCTATCCCTACTTCCCCAAAGAGGAGGCGTTTGGCCGCGGCTACGTACTTGTTGCCCGGTCCGGCTATTACGTCTACCTGGGGGATGGTTTCGGTACCCAGAGCGAGGGCGGCTATGGCCTGGGCGCCGCCTATGGCAAAGACACGCCGGGCGCCCGCGAGGTATGCGGCGGCCAGGATGCGCCGGTCCGGCAGGCCGTCGGCCTGGGGCGGAGAGGCCAGGATCACCTCTTCCACTCCGGCAGCTATCGCGGGGATGACCCCCATGAGTACCGTTGAAACCAGGGGGAATCGTCCGCCGGGCGCGTAGATTGCGGCCCTTTCCACCGGAATAACCCGTTGGCCCGTGAATACTCCCGGCGCTATCTCAAATTCAAAATCCCTAAACTGGTCTCGCTGGTATTCCGCAAAGGTCCTGATATTCCGCGCCGCAAGTTCTAAAGACGCGGTTAGTTCCGGTTCCGTGTCCTGTAAGGCCTGGTACGCGGCCTTGACGGTTTCAGGCGGCGTCTCGGCTCTTTCCGGGGCGTTCTTGTCAAACCGGGCGGCGAATTCCCGCACTGCCTTGTCGCCTCCTTTCCTCACCGCGGCGATCACTTCCCGTATTGCGCTATTTACCACCTCATCTTCGGCGTGAACTTCGAGATTCCGCCAATAAGCATCGAATTCGGCACTGTCTATAATTCTCATATCAATTCCTCGCAGACTTCCAAAAAGCGATCCATCTGGCTGTCGGTTCCTATGGTGATCCGCAGGAAATCCGAAATCCGGGACTTATTAAAATGCCGCACAAGGATACCCTGTTTTCTAAGACCGGCAAAAACTTCCGCCCCTGATTTTCCGGGATACCGGGCAAAAACAAAATTCGCCTGGGACGGCAGCACCAGAAAACCCAGGGCCTTAAGAGCGGAGCTTACCCGTTCCCTGGTAGCGATAATCCGGCGGATGGTTTCATGGTAATACGCTGTATCTCTGAGGGCGGCGGCGGCCCCTGCCTGGGCAAGCCGGTCTACGGGATAGGAGTTAAAGGAATCCCGAACCCGGCACAGCCCTTCGATCAATTCTTCCTGCCCTATGGCAAAACCTACCCTTAGGCCGGCCAGTGCCCCCATTTTGGACAGGGTATGTACCGAGAGGAGGTTTGGATGCCCCTGTATATAAGGGACTACCGAAGTGCCCCCGTATATAGGATTGCCGGAAATACCCGTCTCGCCGGTCTTGTTTGTATCCCCAGTGCCACGGGAAGGCGGCGTATTAAAGGCAAAGGCCCCGTAAGCCTCGTCCACTACCACTACCCGATCCGCTTTCCCCTGGTACTCCGCTATTCTGAGCAGTTCCCCAGACTCCAGGGCCATACCTGTAGGGGCGTTGGGATTGGCAATGGTTACGCCGCCTGCAGGAACAAGATAATCCCCGGTATTGACGGAAAAGTCTTTCCCCAGGGGGACGGCACGGAAAGGGACTTCCCACAGTCCGGCGTAAACCGGGTAGAAACTGTAGGTGATGTCCGGGAAAAGGACAGGAAACCCAGGGGAAGTCCCGGCGTCCTGGAAGGCCGATGCGGGTTCCGTATGGACAGAAACGAGGTTCGGTTTGCGGCCCTCAAAGAACGCCGCAAATACAAAGGCCAGGACTTCATCGGAGCCGTTCCCCGCAAAAACCTGTCCGGGACCGACATGGTAAGCCGCGGCGATGGCTTCCCGGAGTTCCAGGCTTTCCGGATCCGGGTAGAGTCTGAGTTTTTCTCCCCCGGCCTGTTGAATCGCCTCAATGACAAGAGGCGATGGGGGATAGGGGTTTTCGTTGGTGTTGAGCTTGATGACCTGATTTTTGGGTTGTTCCCCAGGGACATAGGGACTCAACGCCCTGAGCCGCTCGTTCCAGTATTTACTCATGCCTATTTCTTGTGCCGCCGGTCCAATTCATCAAGAACCTCGGCAACGGTAACCTCTTCCCGTGTCATAAGGACGGTGGCGAAGTAGAGGAGGTCCGCCGCTTCCCAGATCACTTCATCCCGGGTTTTCGCGGTACAAAGTTCTTCAGCTTCTTCCTGTATTTTTTCCCGGACTAAATCGTTATCCAGTGTGGCGGTGTAGGAACCGGGGCCTGGGTTTTGAAACCGTTCGGCTATGATCGATTGAAGAAATTCCCAGGTGTAGCGCCGATCGTTTGAAAAACAGGACCACGCGCCGGTATGACAGACCGGCCCGGCTGGTTCCGTTATCGCAAGAAGAGCGTCCTTGTCGCAGTCGGCCCGGAGGCGGATAAGCCGCAGGGTGTTGCCGGAAGCCTCTCCCTTCATCCAGAGGCGGTTCCGGCTCCGGCTGTGGAAGCAGAGGTTTCCCCGCTTGAAAGTTTCGGAGAGAGCCTCGGGGCCGGTATATCCCGTCATCAGGACCTGGCCGTCCGGGGCTTGGGCGATAACCGGCAGCAGGAGGGGCGGAAGCGTTGTGTGAGGCGCAGCCCCCAGCGCGGCCCCCGGCGCAGAATGCTGTGTTTGTTCTTCACGTATAGGACTTTCCCCTTTTTTCCAATTCAGGGAACGGATGAAAGCGTCGGCGAGGCTGATTTTTCCGGTATAGAGGGCCATGCCGAGTTGGACATCGCAGCCAAGGGCGGCGATGGTTTCGATTTCGTCCAGGGTGGAGACCCCGCCCGCTACGGTAAGGGAACAGGAAACCGCTTTCCGAAGCTGCCGTACCCGGTCCATGTTGATCCCCATCAAAGTTCCTTCCCGCTCCACACAGGTAAAGAGAAGTTCCCCGGCGAAGGGTTCGACTGTTTTGGCGGTCTCGATGAGTTCAAGGCCGGTTGGGGTCTGCCAGCCGTCAACCAGGATTTCGCCATCCCGGGCGTCTATGGCTACAATCACCCGTTCCCGGCCTATCTTCTTCACCAGGGATTCCAGAATGGGGATGTTCACCAGAAATTCTCCCTTCTCTTTACCCTCGCCCTTTTTCCGGGAATCCCGCAAGACAGTGGACCCGATGATGATTTTCCGGGCGCCCAGGCTCACGAGTTCCCTGGCCCGCTCCACCGTCCGTATCCCCCCGCCGACCCGGCACTCGGCGCTGCGGAGCAGGGACTTTACCAGTTCTATATTGTTGCTTTTGCCC
>JAISBN010000140.1 GCA_031266175.1 Treponema sp.
AGAAAATGGTGCTGAATATATACTAACAAGAAACACAAAAGATTTTAAAAAGAGTATTGTTAAAGCTATTACGCCGGAAGAACTGTTAGTTATTTTAAGAAATGCCGTTTCGGAAAAAAGTAAAAAGATATAAATAGGGTACGGGCTGTACTGCACAAGGACTGTTTACGCTTTCACAACAATTTTAGAAGCTAAAGTGGCTCGGGGTTCCATTTTGCCGAGTCGTCACCAAAAAACTCTTGACTTTTGTATATATTGGTGTATATACTCCTATAATAAGGAGATAAACAGATGTTAACGGCAAAAATTTTTAAAAGCGGAAACAGCCAGGCAGTGCGCATTCCCAAAGAATACCAAATTGACGGGGAAGAATTATATATAAATAAAATAGGGAATACGCTTGTTCTTTTCCCCAAAAATGATCCGTGGGAATTATTCAAAAAGAGCCTTGCCGATTTCTCGGATGATTATTTGAAAGAGGGAAGAAATCAACCAAAAATGCAGAAAAGAAAGCAGGTATAATGTATTTATTGGATACCAATATTTGTATATACATTATTAACAAACATCCTTCTAAAATAATAACCAGGCTGGAAAAGTATAAACCATCGGAAGTTAAAATATCTTCAATAACGGTGGCGGAAATGGAGTATGGGGCATCAAAAAGCGAATACCGGGAGAAAAACAGAAAGGCGCTAAAGAATTTTTTGTCACCCTTTGAGATTATTAATTTTGATTCTACGGATGCGGAAATTTACGGAATAATCAGGGCTGAATTAGAACGAACCGGAAATATCATCGGGCCGTATGACATGCAGCTTGCGGCACAGGCTTTAAGTGCGGGTTATGTATTTGTAACCAATAATATCAGGGAATTCAAAAAAGTAAAAAACTTAAAACTCGAAAACTGGATATAGACTTTCTAGTGGCGCAAAGCTCCCTTCCCTGGACCCGGGGGGAGGGGGCTTTGTATTGCGGGGAGGCGAAGGAAACGGCGCGACGGCGGACGTTCTTCCGCCGGTTGCCGTCAGGTAGATTTAGGAGGCAGACGTGGCACGCATGACCGAAGAAGAAGCCTGGGCACTGGATGATGAGGTAACCCGTAACCCGCCCGATGCAGTGGGCAAGCCGGGCGGTTTTTTTACCGACCGTCGTGACCGCATGGTAATTTTGGATCAATTTTCCGCAGGCTACATTAAGTCCGCCGCCCGGGCCGAGAACAAGACCCCGGCGGAAATAATCGGCGAACTGGTCCGGGAAAAGATCGCCGCTTCCATATAACCCTCGGCCTCCTATTTTGGAACCAAAGTCCGTGTTTTTCCGCGAGGTCCGTGGTTGAATTCGGAGTCACTGCGGGGGAGCGGCTGCGCGGCTTCGCTTGGTTAAAAGGGGATTAAAGCGGGCAGGGACACGTTCTGCGGGGAGCTTGAAATTCCGGTTAACCTGGCCCGGAAGGCGGCAAGGAGCCGGTCTTCCTCTTCCGCCGGAAGATCCCCGGGGAGCAGTACAATGACCGTCCAGCTGTTGTCCAGGACAGCCGCGGCGGCGATCCCTTCGGTTTCTGTTTTTTGGCGGACCCCGTCCATGCTGTCCCGGCCGGTCCAGCCTTCATAGTACAGGAATTCCCTGGTCAGCCAGATCCGCACCGGATTGCCGCTGCCGGGAAGGCGGTATTCGCCGGCAAAAGCCTTAAGGGCATTTTCCCCGAAACCGGGGATGCCCGCGGTCCAGTAATTGCCCCGCTCCAGAACCAGCCGGCGTTCCTCCGCGGCTGTTTCCGCCGCGGATGCTTCCGCGAAATCGCCTTGCCCGCTTTCCCGCGGTTTCGGGGTCAAGGCGCTTATAACCGTGTCAAGCTCCGCCGGTTCCGGGCCGGCGCGGTTTTGCCCGGAACCGGGATCGCAGGCGCCCAGCAGGGTCAGCAGTGCCAGCAGGGAAACACTATACGGCAGGGTTTTGCAAATCATGGTACTTCCCGGTTAATCTTTGTAGGTAATGGAACACCGGACGCCCATAAAAGGGTGTTCCCCCAGCTTGGTCCTTCGGGACAGGCTGAGTTTTTCAAAGCCGGTACAGCCGGAAAACGCCCTGGAGCCGATGCTTTTCAGGCTGCCGGGAATATCCAGTTCCCGCAGGCTCCGGCAGTTAAAAAAAGCCCCGTCCCCTATCACCAGCAGGCTGATGGGCATATTGATCTGCTCCAGCAAAAAACAGTTAAAGAAAGCCCTCCGGCCCAGCTGTACCAGCGTGTTCGGGAGGGATACGGCTTTAAGAAAAGAGCAGCCCGCAAAGGCCCGCTCGTCAATATACGCTACTCCCATGGGAACGGTGACGGTATAGATAAACGCCCCCGCAAAGGCCCGTTCCCCGACGCGGTCAATGCCCAGCCCGGCGGGGATAACCACATTCCGTTCCGTACCCCGGTATTTAACAAGGACCCTGTCCTGAACCACAAAATCATCTTTCGTTCCGGTCTGGGCATACGTTCCGGTCCCGCACAGAAAAAGGAACAGAACGCACGCCGGGACAAAATTCCGCATACCTTCGACTATACCATAGATAAAGGGCGGAAACAATGATATAGTTCCCTGTATGCCGCAAAAAACGGATCTGTATACCATATTGTATTCCTTTGCCAGAAAACAAAATTCCCCTGTCATTGAAATGGATGTTTTTATCCCCTTTCTGGAAAAATACGCCAAACGGATTTGCGAGGAAAAACCTGAATGGACCAGGTGGACGGAGGAAACCGGAACCAGGGTATGGGTGGATCTGAATCACATCGCCGAAGACGGCAGGGTGACCGTGACCAGCGGCGAAGCGGGAAACAGGGTGTACCTGCGCCACTACTACGCGGAGCAGGTTAAGGAAGCCTACAAAAACGCCGACGAGCTGTCGGGCAGGCCTTTCCCCGATGAGATGTCTCTTAATCTTGCCATCCCCAAGGAACAGATAAAGCCCCTGGACATATCCGTTGATCTTCCCCGGTTTCTTGGGGAACTCCAGCAGGAGCTGGTACCCATCATCAAATTGGTTTTTCCCAATGAGCACGGGGAAGCCCTGGTTCCCGCTCCGATGATTCCCTTTACTCTGCTTGAATTTTCCCTTATTAAAATCAGGCATTATCTGCTCCGCCACGGCAACAAGGAATATGTACAGCATAGACTGGCGCCCCAGATGATCGGCAAGGAAGATTACCTGCGGGAAATTCTGGACCAGATACTGATCCGGCCCGGTGACTGCCTTAACGATTTAAAGGGCGGCAGGGAAGCGGCTTTTTATTTCTGGGCTTTTTTTTGTAATCTTGTCAGGCAGGACCTGAACCAGAAAAACGAACTGCTGCTGGAGGAACAGGGCGCTCTCCAGGCGGTTTATATTGTTGAAGTATGCGCGGGTTTTTTTAAAGCCAAAGCAGCCAGGATCAAAGAAATGGAACTGGCCTTTAAAAATTTTGAGCTTGAAATGGAAAAGCCCCCGTATTATTTTTCCCGCGAGGCCATTGCCAAATTTAAAGACAACAAGGGGGTTCCCCTGCTGGGGCAGTATTCCCAGGAAGAGCTGGATGCGTACATCAAAAAGCGGACCACCGAACCGGTAACTCCCAACGAACTGCCGGATTTTGTTTTCCTGCATACCGGCGACGGCACGGCATGGCTGGTAAGGAAAACCAAAATCCTGCACCTTTGCGCCAGACTCTTTGCCGAAACCCGGCCGGTGATCATCAAATTAATTTCCCGGCGCTGGAAAAAACTGTTAAAGGAATTCCGCCGGGAAGACGCAATGGATGATGACCGGGACTTTGATCGGCTTATCGCAGCCTGCGTGGCGGAATACGCGCCGGTACTGAACGTCCTGCTGCAGGACCGCAAGCTGTACCTGATCCACGAAGAGCTGCACTCTTCGGAAAAGGGCCTGCCCGGATCTTTACGGTTTTTTAACCGGGACGAGCTGCTGCCCCTGTGGACGCTGCTTATGATAAAGCGCAAACAGCTTATCGGCGATGTCAAACTCCTTATGCCCTTTTGGTATACCCTTCCCGTGATCAGCGGGATCATCGCTTTTTTTATGAACCTGGGAAAGAAAAAGCAAAACCGGCGGGAAAGCCCGGAAGACAGCGGGGGAAAACCGGCGGATCCCCTGCGGGAACTGCGGAACGCCGCGGCGGAAGCGGAGGCAAAACTCATACCCGGCGGCCATACCATGGAAACCTATCTGGAAGAGCTCATCTCCCGCTGGGGAAAGCTGGTTAACAAACAAAGCAAGGATAATCTGGTGGCGGATGTAAATTCCCTGATCCGGGACAGGCTGCGGCGTATACTGCGTTCCCGGAAAAATGCCGCCGTCCACCAGGACACGCTGGATAACATAACCAATTCCATTATGGACAGTTCCAGGGGCCTTTTAAAAATAAGCGATCAGAACGCCCTTTACCTGTACATCAAGTTATATGTGATTAAGCTTTTTACCGGCAAAGTGTCCATGTAAGCCGGATACAAAAACCGCCGGAAACGGAAAACACGGACTTTGGTTCCAAATCCCTGCTTTTGTCCTGGTAAAGAATTAACCACAACGAACCTTCGGTTCGACCACACGGAAAAACACGGACCCCTGGTTCCAAATCCCTGGTTTTGTCCGTGTTGGTCCGTGTCTGCCGTGGTTATTTTTGAATTGCTGCTGTTTCCCGGATTCGGCGGATAGTATAGCTCCGGCCTAGAAAACCGCCGGCTCCGGAACCGCCGGTCCCAAAACCGCCTCTTCCGCATAGACATTCTGTCCTTCCGCGGCGGTTTCCACCAGCATATCCGGCGTTTCCGGCGCGGTTTCTTTTTTAAAGTCCGGGCGGAATTCCACATGTTCCGCAACGATGGTTACCCTGGAATGGGCTTTGCCGTCGGAACCGTTCCACCGGTCCTGCTTGAGCCTGCCCACCACCCGGACTCCCCGGCCCTTTCTGCCCAGGCTGCTGCAATTTTCCGCGAGCCGGGCAAAGGTTTCCACGTCGAAGAAGCCCACTTCCTTTTCCAAACCGGAATCCTGTTTAAAGAAACGATTGGACGCAAGGGTAAAGGTACATACCGGCGTTCCCTTGGGAGTGGAACGGTACAGCGGATCCCGAACCAGATTGCCTTCGATTAAAATTGAATTGAGGTTATTCATAATGCCTCCGCGTGATAAAAGTCCGGCGGACCTTAGAGTCCTCCGTGCCGGACAATCCAGAACAGACTGCCCCTGCGTCTCTCTATATGGCGCGGAGCGTCACGGCGCTTCTCTTGTGAAACAAAAAAAGGATTATTTTTCGGAATAAAAACCGTTCTTCCAGTTAAACCGGGAAATCCGCGGCAGGGGCAGCACTTCTTCCGCGGCCTTCATCACCTCTTTGTACAGCTTTTTTTTAAGGGGGAAGGTTCCGTTAAAAACACCGGCGGAAAAATCCAGGATGAACCGGCGGAAACCCGCTTCCATAAGAAAGGGCCGTTTATCCACTATGGAAAAAGGCTCCCCGGGAATGACCACGCCGCCGGAATTGTCTTCGCCGCCGTTTATCAGGCTGAAGCTTTCTCCCCGGCTGCCGGTGAACTGCCTGAAACGGTACCGCAGCCCGCCCCTGATCCTGAACAGCGGCGGCCAGGCAAAGAGGGTAACAAAAACCGGCGGCCGCAGCCGGGGCGGAACGGTTTTTTCCAGATTCTGCCGGTTGATTTCCAGCGGAGCGATAAAGGCGGAAGCCCCCAGGGTCCCGGTAAAAGCCAGGGCCCAGGAATTAAAGGTATAGAGCCAAGGTCCGGCAATCAGGGTAAAGGCCTTGTCTTTGGGAAAAAAGGAAACGTGCCCGGGGTTGTTCAGGATAAAGCGGCGGAATCCGCGTTCCATAAGCTGTCCAAGGGCCTCCCGTAAAAAAGCTTCTTCGCCCTGGGGAAAATACGGATCCAGCGCCAGGATGATGTCCGGGGCTTTAAAGGGAAGGGTCCTGTCATCCCGCAGGACTGCGGCGGTTTTCCGGTTAACCGGCAGGATCACCGCCGCGGGCCGGACAGACTGGATAACATAGAGATCCTCCGCCGTCGCTGCCGCCGCGTAGATCCCTTCGGGAAGCGCCTTCCGCAGTTCCGCCGGAGAGTCCCTGCCGGCGGCGATCGGCGGCCGCGGCGCTTTTTCCCTGCCGGGCTGACGCCTGAAGGAGCCGAGATCCCCGGGAATAACCGGCGGATAGCGCCTGGTCATGGCTTTGGTCTGGATCAGGTAAACCGAGTCGCCGGGCTCAAAACCCTCGGGTACGGAAATGCTCAGCCCCCTGCCGTCATGTTCCGCCGCCGAGAGCTTGTGGGTAAGGCGGCGGGAATCGTCGGCCCTGTGAAACCGTACCGAATCCCCCGGCGCGGGAGCAGCGCCGGTAAATCCGCCCGCCTTAACCAGCGCCCGCCGGGCCGCGCCGGAACCCCGTACCGCGGCGATAATTCCCAGGCTGATGCCGGTTCCCCCGTCCTGGTCCGGCCGCAGAAAGGCGGATGCGGAGGAGCTAAAAAAGAATTCCGTCTTGGGCCGGGCAAAGTCGTTCCGTAAAATACGACCGGCCTCTTCCAGAGCCCGGCGGCGGTCATCCTCGCCGCCGTCCAGGCTGTCGATAACCCGCCGGTAGGCGGAAACCACGGTTCCCACGTACTCCGCGCTTTTCATCCGTCCCTCGATTTTGAAGGACCCCACCCCCGCCTCCGCCAGTTCCGGTATCCGTCCGATAAGGGACAAGTCGCAGGGGCTGAAATAGTACCCGGCGGTTTGAGCGCCGGAAGCGCCGCTGGAAACGCCGCCGCCGGGGACGCCGCCCGAACCACCGCCAGGGGCGCCGCCAAGGACGCCGCTTTCCGTCCGGTAAAGACGGCGGCACGCCTGGGTACAAAGACCCCGGTTGGCGGATTTGCCGCCCAGGTAGCTGGAAAAAAGACACAGCCCCGAAGCGCTCACACAGAGCGCGCCGTGGACAAAGGTTTCCAGTTCCAGATTGGTTCCCTGGCGGACAGAGCGGATTTCTTCCAGCGAGAGCTCCCGGGCAAGCACCGCCCTGGAGACGCCGTATTTGGAAAGGGCATTGGCCCCCCGGGCGGAGGCGATGTTCATCTGGGTAGAAGCGTGGAGCTTAAGGCCGGGGAATTCCCGGGCCATCATCAGGATGCCGAAATCCTGGACAATAATACCGTCGGGCCCCGCGGAAGCCAGGTAGCGCAGCAGCTGGTACATCTGATCCGCTTCCCGCTGTTCAAATACCGTGTTAAGCGTTACATACAGCCTGCGGCCCATGCGGTGAAGCGAGCGCAAAGCGCCCTCGAACTGGGAATAGGCAAAATTGGCGCTCCGCATCCGGGCGTTAAAAGCCTTAAGCCCCAGATATACCGCGTCGGCGCCTTCCGCCACCGCGGCGTCCAGGGCTTCCGGGTTCCCGGCGGGGGCTAACAACTCTATTGCGGGCGGTACCATTAGCGGCCCCCACGCCGCGCTGCAGGTGCGGCGGAACATGCTCGATGTCTCGCATGCGGGTTCTTGGCGGGGGCTAATAATTCTATTGGGGGCATTTGTTTAAGATACCGCAAAAAGGGGGGATAGTCCACAAGTGGTCTACCCCCGGCGGGATTTAGTTAACGCGGGATTGATACCCGCCCGGACAAATCGCGTACTTCGGGAATATCGGAATAATTAATTTTTCATTCCAATATTACTATAGAAAGGTATTGTACCACACCTCTAAAAACAACAAGCGCCATTTTATGTTGTCCCGATAATTTCCAGGAAAGCGTAAACCCTTCACCGATGCTTGCGCCGGTTTCAGGATCTGCCTGATGGACCTGAGAAAAAAACTGGGAACCATCTTGAAGTGTCTGGGAGCTAAAACACATATATTCTATTGGCATCGATCCGTCATTGAAATTTATATAAAACGCCATAGCCCCAGTATCAAAAAGAGCCATGTTAAACGATTCAAACCGGCTTAACATATCGGTTAATCTTCCTTCGCCTGGATCACGGTATAAGAACTGTTCACATTTATTTGACGAAAACGTATTCGTCATTTGCTGCGCCTCAAGGGAAAAAGCGGCAAACAGTATCATTACAAACACAAAACATCTTTTGCTTTTCACATACAGCCTCCATTTATTTGATTCGCAGGCGGGTACATACCCAGGAACCAGCCTTTACCGCTAGTCCTGGTTGACCCTTCACCCCGATAAAACGGGGCATTATCCAAAAAAATTACAGCCAGGACATAACCACAACAGATATAATAGCGCCTCCCCGTGATTCCTGACTGAATTGCCTAACCGCGGACATATTTGGCTGGACATCAACATTATAATAAAGGGTATGTCCATTATTAAACCTTATTTGAAGCTGCAGCATACGGAATTCACTGCCATCATTCCTGACAAATACAACCTGATCATTGTGCTGAATTGTAACATTAGGCGCCGGATACGGAGTCGGAGCATTAGACGGCTGATATGGATTTGGGGACCAATTACCTGTCGATTGTGCAAAAACAGCACCCGTGCCAACAATCACGAGCAGCAAAAAAGCCGCTAACAGTTTCTTTTTCATAACAAACCTCTCTTCTTTTTTCCCTTTCCAGGGTCTTCGTTTAATTACCCTACGGTAATTTATATACGCCGTTAACATATACGCCTATCATGCGCGTATCGAACACAGATACTACCCCGGCAAAAACCGGGGTAGTATCTAAAGAATTCAGGACCAACCAACAATCGTCACACTTTGAACTTTCTTTGGATGAAAAACTCTTCTTACACTGTCTCTTCTATTACTTGGCGTAGGCTGAACAGTAACATACCAAGTATCACTTGTCCCATCCTCGAATTTAATCCAAAGATCAAGAGTGCGTGACTCATTACTGGAATTGCTAATGTATACTTCCCAACTATTAGGGGTTCTAATTGTAATACCAGGTGGAGGTCCCGGGCTCCATTGGGCAAAAACCAAACCTGCGCCAACAATCACGAGCAGCAAAAGGGTTACCAACATTCGTTTTTTCATACAAACCTCTCTTCTTTATTTTCCTTCATTCAGGATCTTCGTTTAATTACCATACGGTAATTTATATACGCCGTTAACGTATACATCATGTACGCTCCCATGCGCGTATCCGCATATCCGTCCCGTTCATTGCTCCATCGGCGCCTCCCTCCTTCTTCTTGCTTTAGGCCGCTGTAACCACTGCCTGTCCATCAAAAGGCGGACAGGGTGGAGTTTTTGCAAAGCAAAAACTCCGATCCCATAATCCGCCACGGATGGCGGATTATGGGACGATAGCCGAGAAAATCTCGCTAAAGTTGCCCTTCTTCATCGCGTTGGTTTCCCAGCGGACGGCGTAGTAAACGCGCTTGCCCCGCTGATCCTCGTCAAACGTAAGTTCCAGGGGACTTTTCGTTGCGAAAGCCGAGTGGATCAGTTCCGCCAGCTTCGTGGGGGGCGTATCGCTGATAACCCAGACCAGCTCCATACCGTGCACGTCCCTCGGCTTACCCCAGCGCTTCATGTTCGCCCGGCGAAAGCGGAAACGCAGCACCCGGGGCAGGGGCGTCTGGGCTTCCACTTCGGGGATGTCCCCGGGTATGGGTACCGGCGTGGGATGGGTGTCGTGGTTGGGGATGTGCATGGCCGTCCTATCCTCGTCCGTTACCGGGGGGAAGCGCAGATACTGGTTAACAAAGGCCCGGATAGCCTTTTTGGACGCCCTTTTCGCGTCGTTCTTGGCCTCCTTGTCCACCTGGGTGTAGGGCCCGGACATTTTGGCGTACGCCGTATACCAGGCCCCGTACACGTCCGCAATGGCGGTGAGCACCGCCTGGGGGATGTGGGTCCATTCCGGCGTACCCCCGGAACATTTCTTGGTAACGTACTGGACCATAAACTTAAAAAACTGGTCAAAAACCGGGTCGATCAGAGCAAGATAGTCTCCCATAGATAAACCTCCATAAATAATGATTAAAAGAGCTCTTGCGGCGGGTAAAAAAACTTCTGCGGTAAGGAAAAGAACTTACGCGGCGGTAATTCCTAGTAAACCCATCGGGGGGGGGGGTGGGGGTGGGGGTAATTCCTTGCTATATAAGGAGTTACGGTGCCGTTAGATGTTATATCCGGGGTAAAGCCGGGCGAAACCTTCGCCGTTACCCCGCTTCCAAAGCCTGCACTTAGCATAGATTTACGGTACCACAGAGCAGAGAGCTTGTCAATTGCCCAAAAATCAACCACGACGAACCTTCGGTTCGCCCTCGCGGACAGAACGGACTTTTAATTTCAAATTTATATTTTGTCCGTGTTTTTCCGTATGGTCCGTGGTAAATTCTTCGTAAGGTCCACACCTGTCCGTGTGGTTAAACCCCGGCGCTGATAAGGTGTTCAAGCAGCATGTACAGAGCCGTTCCGCAAAATATGCTCACCAGGGCGTTGCGTTTCCAGATATGCAGAACCGCCGTACAGAGCGCGGCGGCGAGGGGGGCAATTGCGTCAAGCGGCGGGAATCCCGCCGCCTTGACCGGCCCGGCGAGGGAGTTGACGGCAAGAACCGTCATGGCCGCGGGCGGGGCAACTTTTTCCACAAAGCCAAGGAAAGCCGTTAAGCCCGCGTCCTTTGCCGGGCCGGGATCGTCCGCCGTTCCGTCTGCCCCGGATCCGGCGGAGCCGTTCTTCCGTTTATCCCCGAAAAGGATGAACGGAAGAGCCCGGCAAAAAAAGATCACCGCCCCCAAAACGACGGTGTACAGCAGGGCGGTTCCGGCGCTCAGCACGGCCTGCCTCCGTCACGGGGGGCGCTTTTTCCCGCGGCGCCACCGGCGCAACCATCGGAGGAACCGGCCGCCCTGGTTTCAAAAAGCTGCGCGACGCCGAGGCTGATAATCATTGCCGCCAGCAGGGAAAAGCGGGCGGACAGCGCGCCGGGCAGCAGAAACACCGCCGCCCCGGCGCTTATGCCGGAAACAATAAACGGGAGCGGCTTTTTTACCCGGATGATCTGTTCTATCATCAGCACAATAAAAAGGGCGGTCAGGGCAAAGCCGATTCCTTCGAGCTTCCAGGGGATAAAGGTTCCGGCCAGGGCCCCGATAAGGGTTCCGGCGTTCCAGTAGATGTGGTTGAGCAGGGATACCAGGAACATAAAACGGTTTCTTTCCGCCGTTTCTTTGGCCGCGCCTGATTCGCCGTTTCCCGGAGGGAGCGAAGAAAGCAGGGCGAAGGTTTCGTCGGTAAGGGCAAAAATAAGGTAGGGCTTAAAGGGCCCGGCGTCCCGGTAACGGCGCAGCATCGAAATGCTGTAGGCCATGTGCCGGGCGTTCACCACAAACTCCAGAAAAACGGCGTAGATCAGCGGCGCTCCGGCGGCAAAAAGCCCCACGGCGATAAACTGGCCGGCCCCGGCGTACATAACAAGGCTTGCCGCCGCCGCGAGGTACCAGGGGTAGCCCGCGCCGGCGGCGACAAGGCCGAATGCCGTACCCAGGGTAAGGTATCCGAGCAGTACCGGGATCGAATACCGGAACGCGGCGGCCAGAGTTTTGCTCAGTACGCGATGCCCTGGGCTTTCATCGCTTCCGCCACTTTAAGGAAGCCCGCGATGTTTGCCCCCGTTACCAGATTGCCGGCCTTTCCGTATTCCGCGGCGGCTTTGGAGGCGGCGTGATAAATGCCGGTCATGATTTCGTCCAGCCGTTCGTCCACCTCGGCAAAGGTCCAGGAAAGGCGCAGGCTGTTCTGGCTCATCTCCAGGCCCGACGTGGCGACCCCGCCGGCATTGGCGGCCTTGGCGGGGCCAAAGAGGACCTGGTGATCCAGGAACCAGGCAACCGCCTCGGGGCAGGTGGGCATATTGGCGCCCTCGGCAACGGCGGCTACTCCATTTTTGACCAGAATTTTGGCGCTCTCCAGATCCAGTTCGTTCTGGGTAGCGCTGGGCAGGGCAATGTCGCATTTGACGGTCCAGATACCGGAACAATTCTTGTGGTAGCTTGAGCCGGCAACTCGTTTGCTGTATTCGGCAATGCGGCCCCGCTCAAGTTCCTTGATTTGCTTAACCACGTCAAGTTTAATCCCCGCGGGATCGTGGATATAGCCGCCGGAATCACTTAAGGCCACAACCTTGGCGCCCAGCTGGGCCGCTTTTTCCGCGGCGTAAATCGCCACGTTGCCCGAACCGGAGATAACCACGGTTTTATCTTTAAAGCTCAAGCCCCGGGACGCCAGCATTTCGCGGGTAAAGTAGCACAGGCCGTAGCCGGTAGCTTCGGTCCGGACCAGGGATCCTCCAAAGGGAAGCCCCTTGCCGGTAAGGACGCCGGCGGTTTCGTTGCGGATCCGCTTGTACTGGCCGTACATGTAGCCGATTTCCCGGCCCCCCACGCCGATGTCCCCCGCGGGCACGTCGGTAAACTGGCCTATATGTTTTTCCAGCTCCGTCATAAAACTCTGGCAGAAGCGCATCACCTCACCATCGCTTTTCCCCTTGGGATCAAAATCGGATCCGCCCTTGGCGCCGCCCATGGGCAGGGTGGTCAGGGAATTCTTGAGGATCTGTTCAAAGCCCAAAAATTTGATGATCGAAAGATTTACCGAAGGATGCAGCCGGAGCCCGCCCTTATAGGGCCCGATGGCGGAGTTAAACTGAACCCGGTAGCCCCGGTTTACCTCTACCTTGCCGCTGTCGTTAACCCAGCTGACCCGGAAACTAATCGCCCGCTCGGGTTCCACGATGCGGTCAAAGACCCCCGCTTCAATCAAATCGGGCCTGCGTTCCGCCACCGGTTCCAGGCTTTCCATCACTTCCCGCACCGCCTGGAGGAATTCATCCTCGTGGGGATTCCGCCGTTCCACCGACTTAACCAAATCCGTTAAATATGCATGCTTCATGGGGGTACTTTAGCATAGGAATACTATACACGTCAAGAAAAACGGGAATCTCCGGCTGCGCCCGCGAAGCGGGCGGCGGGGTAAAGCCTAAAGATAGACCTAACCCCATTTGGTGGACACAGCGGCGTCCTTGGCAAGAGTCCGCTCACGGTTCGCGGGAGGCCCTTCGGGCGCTGTTTTTTCTTTGCAAAGCGCCAAAAAAACAGTACCATAGCCCCCATGGGGAAACACACCGAAATAGAACTGAAAGCCCGGGTCCGAGGCTGGCGGGACTGCCGCCGCAGGCTGACGGAACTGGCCGGCGGGGGCGTTCCTTTGTTCAAGGACGATGCATACTGGTTCCCCGCCGCGCCGCCGGCGGCCCCGGGCCTGCGGGTCCGGAGGGATCGGCATACCGGGGCGGACGGACAAACCGCGGAACATACCCTGGTAACCGGTAAAACAAAAAAACGACGGGACGGTATAGAAATAAACGAGGAACGTGAATGTGAGGTCAGCGACGGCGCCGTCTTTGAGGAACTCCTGGAAAGGCTGGGGTTGGAAAAGCGGATCAGCAAACGCAAAACAGGCTGGGTCTGGCGGTACGGCGGCATCAGTGCCGAGCTGGTCCGGGTAAGCGGCAGCGCCGGTTTTAACGGAACCGGCGGCCCGGAAACGCCGGATTCCGCCGGGACAACAAAAGACCTGGGCTGGTTCCTGGAACTGGAGATCCTGGCCGGTCCCGATGGTCTCGACAAAAGTGACGGCAGCCCCGACAAAGGCGCTGATTGCGTCGGCGAAACCCCCGCGGCGGCCGGGCGGCGGCTTCTGGATCTGCTGGCAAAAGCCGGCGTCGGCGAAGCGGAAATAGAAAGCCGGTACTATTCGGAGCTGCTTACCGGCGTTACCCGCCGGGACGGCGTTGTTTAAGACTCCCTGATGACCCCGGGTTTAAGGAATCCGGCGTTCAGGCCGCCGCAGCGTACTCCCCGGGCAACGGCCTCCCCGAAGGGAAGGCCGTCGTCCAGGGCCGCGGCCAGGCCGGCGGTAAAGGCGTCGCCGGAACCGATGGTATTTACCGGCGGGACCGCATCCACCGGACATTCGGCAAAGCCGCCGGGGCCCGCCGTATACCACACCGGGCGCTTTCCCCGGGAAAGGACAATGTCCGTGCCGAACCGTTCCGCCATGTCCAGGGCCAGGGCGGTAATCCGCTCCCGGACCCCCTTTTCGTCCCCGGAGAGTTCGCCCAGTTCCTTGAATTCCGGGGCAAAGGTATCGGCGAATTCAAAGAGGTTCGGTTTAATCACATTGGGCCTGAAGGGAAGGCTCCGCTTAAGATCCTCCCCCCGGACATCCAGGATGATCCGCCTGTCTTTTTCCCTGGCCCGCCGGGTCATTTCGGGGACCATGGCCTCCGAATAGCCCCGGGCCTTGGTACCGGAGATGATCACCGTCCCCGCCTCTTCCAGGAGCTTGTCGTAAAGTTCCAGCATCCGTTCTTCCGTACCGGCCGCGACCGGTTCCCCCTCTTCCACCAGTTCCGTCACGGTCCGGTCCTGTTCTTCCCCTCCGGCAATCAGGGTATAGCAGAAACGGACGGCGCTGCCGCTTTCCGCCCACCGTATGTCAAGGCCGTCCTTTTCGCAGAGGTCCAGAAAGAGAGGACCCAGGCTGCCCCCCAGCTGGGTCAGGTGGATAACCCTTTTCCCCAGATGGGTCAGCACCCGGCTTACGTTGATCCCCTTCCCCGAAGCGTCCAGCCGGTGCCGGGCGGTACGGTTAACCTTGTCGGGGAGGATCTTTGAAAAACAGAGGGTCTTTTGCAGCGTGGGATTCATGCAGACCGAAAGGAAAGCCGGGTCTTTTTTCATGGCTCCACTGTACAAGAAATGCAACGGTGATACAATACGTACAATGGAACACCAGGAAACCCTTTACCGCCGTCCCAGCTGGGACGAGTACTTTATGGAAGTCTGCGAGGCAATTTCCAAGCGGGCCACCTGCGGCCGGGGAAGGTCGGGCTGCGTCATCGCCAAGGATCACCAGATCCTGGTAACCGGCTATGTGGGAGCCCCCGCGGGACTTCCCCACTGCGATGAGGCGGGGCACCAGCTTAAACAGATGATCCACGAAGACGGCTCCGTAACCACCCACTGCGTCAGAACGGTCCACGCCGAGCAGAACGCAATCTGCCAGGCCGCCAAACGGGGCATCGCCATCGAGGGAGCCACCCTGTACTGCCGCATGACCCCCTGCAGAACCTGCGCCATGCTGATCATCAATTGCGGCATTATCCGGGTAGTCTGCCAGCGGCGCTACCATGACGCCGCCGATTCGGAAGCGATGTTTGTCAGGGCAAAGATCAGGCTTGAATATGTTACCGGTGAAGTACAGGAATACGAAAAACAATAGTCCGAAAGGCTACAGGGTCATCCGGTACTTCAGATAAATTTCTTCCAGGGTTTTGTGGGGGCCCGGAGCGTTCAGGTGCTTGCGGAACAGCGCCGTTTCCCTCCGGTCAATGTAAAAGTCATAGATAAGCCTGGGGTCCGAACCGTTTATCACGCTGTACGCGGGGGTGTTGCCCAGATAGGAACGGATCTCGGCGGCATTGGCAGCGCTGATGCCGAAGCGCTTAAGCCTGGTCCTGACCGAAATCAGTTCTTCAAAAGAAAGGCCGAATAAAAATTCATCCAGCGCCCACTTTGTTTCCTCGGTGGTGGTCTGGTTTACCAGAAAATCATGCCAGTCCTCTTCCAGGTCTATGGAAAGACGGAACAGTTCGCTGGTTCCGTCCATGGTTCCGAAGCTGGGGGGCGATTCGTTCCTGGCTTTCCACAGGGCCTCCAGGGAGCTCAGGTGCCGGATCATCGCGGGTTCCGCTCCCGAATCCCAGAGGGAAATCAGTTCGTCCGCCATGCGGATTTTGATCTCCTCGGGGAAGGAAGGTTCGTCCAGGCATGAAAAATAAACGTCCTCCCCCATAATCGTAAACATGATGGAGTAGATCACGGAACGGATCGACGCGTAGAGCGGCAAATCGGGTTTAAGGACCTTACACAGCAGGGAAAAGGTGTGAAACTTGGTTACCAGAAAACTGCGTACAGCCTGGATCCGGGCGGGGATGCGAAGCAGGTGGGAGGAAGGGGCAAGTCCTACCAGGGCCTTGATCAGCTGCTGCTCGGTCCGGACATAACCCCGCAGGATCTGGCTTTCCCTGATGGAAGGATAGAGGGCGATTGTTTTTCCGAACGACCGGAGACAATCAAAGCGCTCCCTGACAATCTTCGATTCCGCGGGATTTTCCACATCAAGCAGGGCTTCCGCTTCCTGAACCAGGGACGCTTCATGATCCGTTAAGAAAAGCGCCGTCTGGCCGGACGGACACGGAACGCAAATTTCCCCGCCTGATGCCGTACCGTATGGCATGATATAACTAAGATACCGCGAATTCCCGGAGAATTCAAGGCGGGCGGGCTTTCGGGCCGGGTTTTGTTGTGAGGTATTACGGCGGGCTTACTGATTACCGGCCCTTGACCGATACTTAAAAGGTAACCCATAGTAAAAGCGGAGGGGAACCATGCTGGGAAGAATCATCGTATTGCTGGTTTTAATACTCGTCCTTGCCGGGGGCGGTATCATCTGGTTCGATTACCTGAACGTGATCGACGCCAAAACGGTACTGGCGCCGCTGTACCGTTTTATCGGCCGGGAGGGCCGTACCCGGGAAGAGCTGGGAAGCGGCGAATACCTTAACCTGGACGCGGAACGGCTGGCGGTACGGCTGGAAGCGGAAGCCCTGCGGGAACTTGATATGGACAGGCGGGAAGAGGAACTGGCCGCCATGCAGGGTGAAATTGACCAGAAAGCCCAGGAACTGGAACAGCGCCAGCAGGCCCTGGAAGATACGGAAAATTCAATCAATGATGCCCTGGCGGAAGCCGATAATCTAAACAGAAATGTCGAAGGCGTTGCCCAAAGGCTGACCAATATGCAGCCGGAGCGGGCGGTAGCGATTATTACCGCCATGAACGACCAGAACGCCATCGACGTACTCCGGAAGACCGAAGAAATAGCCCAACGGGACGGGACCAGTTCCATAGTCCCCTACTGGCTGTCCCTGATGGCCGAAAACGGCGAAGGGGCGGCCCGGGCCGCGGAGCTGCAGCGCAAGATGGTGGTGCGGACTCCTTAGCGGGGAAACGTATTGTTTAACCCGCCGCGGGTTAAACAATGGGCCGGTCCGGAGTAATTGAGCGTACCTTGAAAGGCGCGCTGCAAAGGAGCGGCGATGTTAGTCGAACCCACTCACATTCAAAACGAAGACCGTCCTGTTTCCGCGGAACAGACCCGGTTTGAAGAATCCCCGGGGGTATTCCGGAAAAGGGGCCGTAAAAATGACGGCCTGGAGGTTTTTGCCAAACTGCTTGCGGGGCTGGCTGCCAAAAAAGCCGGATCCCCTGCGGGCAGGGAAACCGTTCAAGGCGAAGGTCTTCAAACTAAGGGTATTCAAAAAAAACAAGCCGGAAAGGAAAGAGCGCGGAACGGAAACCGCGGAATAGCGGGGGCCGAAACCCTGCTGTTCCGCTTCCCCGGACAGAAAACTCCCGGGGAAGCGGAAGCCGCGGACAAACACGAATTTCCCGGCGGCGAAACCGTTCCCCCCGGTGCGGAGCGGATGCCGACTTCGGATCTCCGGCTCTCCGTTACGAAGGCGGACGCGGACGTCGGGGAACCGGACGCCCCGGGAGCGGATGCGGCGGTCCCGGTCCTTGAAGAGCCGGCGGCTTTTTTAGCGGCCCTCCGGGGCGGATCCCCGGAAAAAATCCGGGATATGCCGGAAACCAACGTTCCCTTCCTGCGCCGGGAGGATCCCGATCCTTCTGTCCAGGGTGAAGTTCAAGGTGAAGTTCACCCCGCGGTCTTCCGGGCGGAAGACCGGGGAATTCCCGAATCCGCGGAAAACCGCGGGGAAGCCAGGAAAAGCGGCCGCCGGGACCGGCCCGTCCTGGAGATCCGCGATCTTCGGACCCGGCCTGGAACCGGGGCCGGGGAGGACCGCGCCGGTCCGGGGCCCGGTCCGGTGGAAGACATCCGGGATAGCGCCGGACTGACGTTGGATCCGCGGCCTTCTTCCGGTGAACCGGGTCTTTCCCCGGACAGTCCCGAAGGGCCGGGGGAAAACTTCGGACAGCTTTTGGCCAGGGAACTGCGGGGCGATCTTTCCGGCGACATTGTCAAACAGGCCGCGGTGGTGCTCCGGGACGGGGAGGGAACCATCCGTCTTTCCCTGAAACCCGAATCCCTGGGGAAGGTTAAGATACACCTGGAAATGGCCGAAAACAAGATATCGGGACATATTTTTGTCGAAACCGAAGAAGCGTTACGGGCGTTTGAACAGGAAATTCATACCCTGGAACAAAGTTTCAGGGATTCCGGTTTTGAAGCGTCCCTGAGCGCGGCCCTTGATTACCGCAACGGCGGCCGGCGCTGGAAAGAGGAAACGGCGAGCCCCTTCTTTTCAGAGCGTTTTGCCGCTTCCGCCTATGAAGGGGGAGCGGATCAGGGCATAACGGAAGCATCCGGCGGGTATGGTTCCGGTTTGGAGCTTTCCGCGGTAAATATGCTTGTATAGTCCGGGCGGGCGGCATGGATAGCGCCGTCTTTGCCCTATATTTTGAAAGGAGAAGTCATGGAAATACAGAAAATGAGTCCCCAGGAAAAGGCCCTGCTGGACGAACAGGTAAAGATATATAACTGGGAAACCTTTGTCAAAGACAAGGAAAACGGCAGGGTCCCCAAACAGGCTTTAGGCAAGGAGGATTTCCTCCAGCTCTTGACAAAGCAGCTTGCCTACCAGGATCCGCTGGCCCCCATGGAAGACAAGGAATTTATTGCCCAGATGGCCCAGTTTTCCAGTCTGGAGCACATGAACACCATGTCCCAGGGAATTACCAAGCTGGGGGGCGATTTTTCCCGGATTGCGAACCTGTTGTCCGGTTCCGAAGCCGTGTCGGCCCTGGGTAAACCGGTGGAACTTTTTGACGGTGAAACCACCGTTCAGGGCGTGGTCCGGGCCGTCACCAGGGGTGACGATCCCCAGATCCTGGTCAACGGAACCTATTACCGCTGGGATCAGGTAAAAACCGTTTTTGAGGAATAGGAGGTACCAGGTATGATGCGTTCACTGTATTCGGGAGTTTCGGGTCTTCAGAATCACCAGACCCGGATGGACGTGGTAGGTAACAATATCGCCAACGTCAATACCTACGGCTTTAAGAAAGGCCGGGTAAATTTTCAGGACATGCTCTATCAGCAGCTGGCCGGAGCGGCCCGGCCCACCGAGGATTTAGGGGGCATTAACCCCAAAGAAGTGGGTCTGGGCATGTCGGTGGCTTCGATAGACACCATTCACCTTCAGGGCTCCCTCCAGTCTACCGGCGTCCAGACCGATCTGGCCATCACGGGTACGGGCTTTTTTATCCTTCAGAGCGGGGACCAGACCTACTATACCCGGGACGGCGCGTTCGGCCTGGACAGTCAGGGAACCCTGGTGGATCCGGGGAACGGCATGCGGGTCCAGGGCTGGATGGCCCAGGACATCGACGGCCGGCAGGTGCTGGACGTTTCCCGGAGCGTCGGGGACATCATCATCCCCGTCGGCGCCAAGGATCCCGCCCGGGCTACCGCCAATGTAAACTTTGCCTGTAACCTGGATAAGCGCCTCCCGGAAATTCCCGAAAACCCCACCCCCGGGGATATAACCATGGGAACATGGCGGACCTCTATTGATATCTACGATTCCTTCGGGGATACCCATACCCTGCAGGTTGAATTTACCCGGGTACCGGGGACCAACAATACCTGGAACGCCTCGGTAACGGTAGATCCCCAGGGCGATCCTCCCGTCAACGCGGCCATAGGCCTGGGGGAGGAAGCTCCCGCGACCGGCGGTCCCAACGTGTTTGTCCTTACCTTCGACAACAACGGACTGCTCCTTTCCGCCGCGGACGGCGCGGGCAACGAATCCGGCGGAGCGGGGGAAGTGATCATGAATGTGGCCTACGATGTGGTGTCTTCCACCCCCGGCGAGGACGGCGCTCCGGTCCGGCAGGAATTTACCCTGAACATGGGAGAGGTCGGGGGCTATACCCGGGCCGTCACCCAGTTTGCCGAAAAAAGCTCCACCAAGGTGAATGAACAGGACGGTTACTCCATGGGGTACATGGACAACTTTAAGATAGACCAGAACGGGATCATCACCGGCGTCTTCAGCAACGGTACCAACCGGGTCCTGGGCCAGGTGGCCCTGGCAAGCTTTGCCAACCAGGGGGGGCTTGAAAAGGCCGGTGAAAATACCTTTGTCCAGTCCACCAATTCGGGGATCGCCAACATAGGTCCCGCCCGGGTCGCGGGCAAAGGCAATATCCAGGCGGGAACCCTGGAAATGTCCAACATTGACCTGGCGGATCAGTTTGTTGATATGATCGTTACCCAGCGGGGATTCCAGGCCAATTCCCGGACCATACAGACCGCGGATCAGCTCCTCCAGGAACTGCTCACGCTGAAGAGGTAAGAACCACAAGCGCCCGCGGCTGACAGTCTGAAGGGCTGACGCCCTCGTCATCGGCCGCGGCGCTTAACCGGAAATAACGAATGATACAGGTAACCCGGCTGGACGGAAAACAGTACTTCATCAACCCCCATCAGATTGAATCCATCGAGGTTCACCCCGATACAACCCTCCTGATGCTTTCGGGAAAACACGTGATCGTCCGCGAAAAGGTACCGGAACTTATCGGCAGAATTGTGGAATACCGCAGACAGATTGGCGCCTTTAAGAACGAGGAGTAAAAGAGTTTATGGATTTAGCAACCATAATCGGATTAGCCGGATGTTTAGGCATGATCGGACTCGGTATTATTACCGGCGGTTCGGGCCTTTTAACCTTTGTGGATATTCCATCGGTACTTATCGTTGTTCTGGGGTCCTGGTTTGCCCTCTTTACCTTCAGCAGCATCGGCGGCGCCCTGGGGATCTTCGGCGTCATCGGCCTGACCATGAAGATAACAAGCTACGATGAAAAGGGGATCATTACCAAGCTGATGTCCATGTCCGAAAAGGCCCGCCGGGAAGGACTTCTGGCCCTGGAAGAGGAACTGGAAGATCTGGAAGACGAGTTTATGAAAAAGGGCCTGCGCCTGGTGGTGGACGGTACGGATGCGGAAATAATCCGCAACCTGATGGAAACCGAGCTTTCCCAGATGCAGGGCCGTCATGCGGACAAGATCAGCGCCATCAACATGTGGGGTTCCCTGGCTCCCGGTCTGGGGATGCTGGGGACCGTTATCGGCCTTATCGGCATGTTAAAAAACCTGGAGGACAAGAGCGCCCTGGGACCCAACATGGCGGTGGCCCTGATCACCACCCTGTACGGATCCATGATGGCCAACCTGGTCATGATCCCCGTGGCCGGTAAATTAAAGGCCAAAGACGGGGAGGAATCCAAAGTCAAGGAAATGCAGATAGAGGGGGTCCTCTCCATTCAGGCCGGGGACAATCCCCGGATCCTGGCCATGAAGCTTCTTTCCTACCTGGAACCCGGCGAGAGGAAATCCGTGGAAGCCGAAATACTAAAGGAATAGCTTTTTTGTACTTTCCAAAGAGCCGGCGGTTTTTTGTAAGATGTTGGGAGGAGTAGGATGGCGAAGAAAAAACGCGAAGCCGAGCCGGTAACTAATGAGTGGATTGTAACCTATGGCGATATGGTTACCCTGCTGCTCTGCTTCTTTGTGGCCCTTTTTAATCCGGATGAATCGGATCCCAGCCAGCTTCAACAGATGCTCTCCGCCTTTAACGCGATCGGCATGGGTCCTTCCACCGGGGGCCATACCATCGCTCCGGGAAAGAGCGCGGACCTGGGCAATACGATCATGTCCCTGCCTTCCATGGACCGGGGCCGCAATCTGGGCACCTCCCTGCGCCGGGCCATGAGCCTTTTTGAGCCGGAAGTCAAATCCAACAAGGTCCGCATTACCCACGATGAACGGGGGGTGGTTATCAGCCTGGCGTCGGACCTGTTCTTTGCCCCCGCCAGCGCGGCCATCAACTATGAAGACAGCCGGGACATCTTGTTCCGGCTTGGTTCCATGCTGAACTCCCAGGAACTGTCGGGCCGGCGCTTCCGCATCGAAGGCCACACCGACGGCTCCGACACGGATCCGGAAATCTGGCCCTCCAACTGGGAATTATCCACCGCCCGGTCCATCGCGGTGCTGCACTACCTTGCCGACATCGGAGTGGACGAAGACCGTTTCCAGGTCGCGGGTTTTGCCGCCACCATGCCCATCAGCCGGGACGACACCCCCGAAGGCAGGATGAATAACCGCCGGGTGGATATTGTGATCCTGGACGAGGGCCATTTGTAAACGCTGCGCGTTTACAAATGGCTTGGGGGAACTGCGTTTCTCCACGGGCCGGGTGTTGGGTGCTGCGCGTTTACAAAATGGCTTTGGGGGGTAACTCTTTACTACATAAGGAGTTGCGGGGCCGTTAGCTGCAACGGCGCCGGAAACCGGTACTGTCAGTATCCCGCCGGTCCCGCGTTTTTGTCAATGACCAAATTTCCTACCGAATTCCCTGTAAAAAATGCGCCGCCGGTTCCCAGGCCCGCCCGCCGTAGCCCCCGGCCTGGATCCACGCGGAAGGGATGTCCCTGTCCGCCGCGTACCGGTACACAAAATTATCCCGCTCCAGGCACTGGTCCAGGGTAAGCCGGAGGAGGCCGCTGGAAGGGAGGCCGTCGTGTTCGTAGGGGTCCGCGCCGTCTACCACCAGCATCAGATCCGGAACGCTCTGCCCGCCGGATTCCGCGGTCGTCGTCAACACCGCTGTCATCCGCTCCAGTTCCCGGATGCCCTCCGCCAGCCGGGGGGTATACTCCGCTTCTTCCCCCGGGCCGATGCCTATGTCGATGTCCGAAGGAAGCAGCGGCGCCCTGCCGGGTACGGCGGCGGCCAGGGTTTCGCTGTCCAGGGGCCAGCCCTTTGCCATGTGGATAGACAGGGTCAGGATACAGGGCGCGCCGGAACCGTCCCGCCGCTTGCCCTCGTCCCGCCGGGGACCGGCAAATTCTCCCCGCTCCCGGGCAAAGCGGATCAGTTCCGCGGTTCCGTCGCCCTTGTGGGCGTCCATGTCGACGATCCAGACAAGCCGGACGGGTTTCCCCGGATTCGGAGGCTTCCGGCAGCGCGTAACCCTGTCCGCCAGAATTTTTGCCGCCGCCGTGGCCACGTCGTTGATCAGACAAAATCCCGCGCCGGCGTCATACCGGGCGTGATGCATACCGCCCCCCAGGTAATAGCAGAACCCCGGGCCTTCCGCCAGGGCAAGGCGGCAGGCCAGGTAGGTTCCGGCGGTCTGGGCCAGGATAGCGGTAAAAAGCCCGGTCAGGGGTTTTACCGCCCGTTCCGGCTCATACCGGCGGGGACGGCCCTGGGGGTCAAGAAGCTCATAGGTATTCAGCAGTTCCCTCTCCAGGGTCTTTCCGCCGGAATCCTCATAGAGGGCCGCAATATAGTCCCCGCCGTGGAGCCGTTCCAGATCCCGGCGGCTGATTATGTCCCCCTCCCCGTCCAGCAGCGCCAGGGCGTCGGCGATACTAAAAACCGGCCCCGGATAGGGCATGGATTTTCCCCGGGTACCGGGATAAAAATTCCTGCCAAGAAAATCCAGGGTCTGTTCACCCCGGTCGGGCGAAATGGGAAGCATGATGCCGTAGTCCCGGAAACGCATGGTCAGCGAAGGATCATAGAGGATCATGAAACTCAGTATACAAATTTTTGATTGATTATGCCATCTTTTTTGGGATACAGTGATATATGAAACTTTTCAGCCTTATTCCCTATACCCTGGAGCCCCGGCAATGGGCGGCGGTCATTTTCAGCTGTATTTGTTTTGGCATCTCGAAGACGGGACTGAACGGCATTTCTATCGTGGCGGTTCCCCTTTTTGCCCTGGTCTTCGGGGCCAGGGAATCCACCGGGGTGGTGCTGCCCCTGATCTGCTTTGCGGATCTGTTCGCGGTTATTTACTACCGGCGGCACGCCCAGTGGAAGTACATCGGCAGGCTGATTCCCTGGGCGCTGGCGGGGTTTGCCCTGGCCCTGGGGGCGGACCATTTTGTCGGTTCCAACAGGGGCTTTAAAATCCTTATCGGCGTCTGTATTGCCGCCGGGCTGGCGGTGATGGTCTGGAACGAACGGCGGAATACCCGGGGATCGGAACCTCCTTCGGGGTTGTGGTTTTCCGCGGTTTTCGGCATCATGGGCGGTTTTTCTACCATGATCGGCAACGCCGCGGGCCCCATCATGTCGGTATTCCTGCTGTCCGTACGGCTGCCCAAGGAAAGTTTTGTCGGGACCGCCGCATGGTTTTTCCTTATCGTCAATTACCTTAAAATCCCTTTGCAGGTTTTTGTGTGGCGCAACATCTCTCTTATGACGCTCCGGTTTGATCTTTTTATGATCCCCTTTATACTTTTGGGAATTTGGCTGGGGATTCTCTTTGTTAAAAAGGTCAGTAACAGCCAGTACCGTATGGCGGTCTATGTCCTGACCCTGCTCTCCGCGGCGCTGCTGTTTTTGTAGGCATGGCTTTTGTCGTCCTGGTGGGACCAAAACATTCGGGAAAAACCACCGCGGGCCGGGAACTGGCCCTTCGGCGGGGGCTGCCTTTCTTTGATTTGGACCTGCTGATGGAAGAAAGAACCGGCCGGAGTCCCAGGGCCCTCTACGGGCTGGGGCCCGAACTGTTCCGCGCGGAAGAGACAAAGGCCCTCGCGGCGCTTCTGGCCGGGAACCCGGTTCCGGGGGTGACGGGGATTTTGGCCGCGGGGGGCGGCATTATCGACAATCCCGGCGCCATGGCATTGCTGGCCGGGGGCGGGCATATTACGGTGTATCTGGAGATAAGCGCCGAAACCGCCTGGCGGCGCATAACGGGAAACCGCCGGGACCCGGAACTTCCCCCCTTCCTCCGGGCGGAAAGTCCGGACGCCTCCAGGCAAAAGCACCGGCTCCTCCATGAAAGGCGTTCCGCGGCTTACAGGGCCGCGGCGGAAATCATTATCCTTGCGGAGGGTAAAACGCCCGGGGAAACGGCGGATGAACTGGGGGTAAAATTACCGGCGGAAAGGGAATCCTAAAACTTGAGCCGGCGGCGTTGAATGCTACCAAAGGGATCAAAAAAAGACTATACTACAAGTATGAACAGGGAAAAGTTTTTTTCTGCGATTTTGCAGAATATCCACGACGGTATCATCGTTCTTGACAAGGATCTGTGCATTACCTTTGTCAATGCCGCCGCGCTTAAGATCAGCGGATGGGAAAGCGCCCCCCTGGACAAGACGGTGTCCCAGGCCTTTACCCTGCTGGAACCGCTCAATTTAACCAACCTGGTCGGCAAAAAACTTCCCGGGAATAACGACCCGCTTATCTTTAAAGACGCCATTTATAAATGCGGCGCCCGTACCAGCATTGTGGACGGCTCCATCGCCCGGATACCGGAAGAAGAAAGTACTGAAACCGCCGGTTACGCTATCGTCATCAGGGATATCAGCGAGCTTAAAAAACTCAGCGCCACCCTGGATTACCATGTCAGCCACGATTCGCTGACCGGGCTGATTAACCGGGAAGGCTTTATCATGGAGCTGGAAGATATTCTGGACTCAATAAAGCGGATAGAAGAAAACTGCGGCCTTTTACAAATAGACATCGATAGTTACAACGCCGTTAAGGCGGAAACCGGGGAAGCGGGGGGCAATGCCCTGCTGACCTGGTTTTCCCAGATACTCCAGGCCAACCTCAAGCACCGGGATATTTCCGGCCGGCTGGGAAGCAGCGTATTTACCACCATCCTTTTTGACTGTATCCCGGAGAAAATAGAAAGCGTAACAAAGCGGCTCCATACGTCCGTATCCTGCGGATTCAGCTTTGAAGACAAAACGTTCCCCGTTACCATTAGTATAGGGATGGTTCCGATCAGCGGGAAAGCCGCCTTTGCCGCGGGGATCCTCTCCGCGGTGGACAACGCCTGCAACACCGCCAAAAAAGCCGGCGGCGGAACAACCGTTTCCGGTTAAACTTCCGGCGGCGGTTCCGATGGCACAGCGCCCTCAGCGAGTTCCGGCGGTAGCTCTTGCGGTACAGCGCCATCCACGGGTTCCGGTGGCGTAGTGCCCTCGGGTTCCGGCGATTCCTGCGGCGTAGCGCTGCCCACGGGTTCCGGCGCTGTAACGCCCTCCGCCGCAACGCTGTCCGCGGATTCCGGCGGCGGCGCGGAGGGGGCGTTGTCTTCCGCCGGGGGATCTTTTTTTTTCCGTTTCCGTTTTTTCAGGTTCGTTTCGGCCCAATCGTACAACAGGGCTTTAAGGCCGTCATCGCTTAACTTAAGGCTTTTACCGCAGTCCGGGCAGGTAAAACGGCCCGATTCGTCCAGGTCATCCCTGCGGCAGCCCACGCAGTAGGTTTTGCCGCAGCCGGGACAAACGCCAGCGGGCATATCATCGGGAGGCATGGCATACAGCTTGATGGCGGGAACGGGTTCGCCGTTCCGTTCTACCCGCCATTCCCTGCCGCAGAGGGCGCAGCTGACGGTACGGTACAGGGCTTCTTCCATCCAGCGTTCAAGATCATCCCGGCCTTTGGCGGCGTCCCCGGAGAGTTCCAGCTGATCCAGATGATCCAGCACCTCCTCCAGTTCATCCCAGCGTCCGCCAAAAGCCTTTGTCCAGCCCAGGCTGATCAGGGACGGAACATGATCCGGGTCAATTGCAAGGGCCGCCAGGGCGGCCGCTTCGGCCCGCTGGTACTCGCCCTTTTTAACCGCCACGAAGGCAATCAGTTCCAGTATATCGGGACTTGCTTCGGGGGAAATATCGCCCCCCGCGGTCAGGACAGTATCGGCTTCACCGTACCGGCCCAGCTCAATCAGGCACGATGCCCTGTTACAGCGGTACTGGACATTATCCGGGGCGATGATCACCGCCCGGCGGTAATACCCGTCCGCCTCTTCAAAGCGGCGGGCGCGGACCAGCAGATTACCCGCGCAGTTTGCCATAAGCCCTTCGGGATCTTCCTCCTGTTTTGATTCCAGCACGTTTAAGGCTTCATCAGGGGAACCCGTCAGGTAAAGAGCTACCGCCCGGTTTACCCGGACCGCGGGTATTTCGCCCAAAATGGCGGAGGCCTTATCCATGCAGCTTTTTGCCTGATCAAGATCCCCCCTGCTTAAAGCCACATGGGCCGCAAAGTTATGAACCCAGCCGTAGGTTTCCTCTTCTTCTTCCCGGGTAACCTTCAGGGCCGCTTCCAGGTCGGAGAGGAAGCGGGGATCATCCGGGTTCCGGTCGAGCATAAAACGGTTTTCCGCCAGCCTGAAACGGAAGAGCGGGTAATCCGGCGCGGAGTTTGCCGCCTTTTCGAAGAGGGGCAGGGCTTCCCGCCGACGGCCGGCGCGGGAAAGGAGCAGTCCCTGTAAAAAATACAGGGCCGGATCGGGAGCGGGGAGTTCCGCGCTTTGTTCCGAAACTTCCGCTTCTTTCCGCAGTTCTTCCGCCCTGTCCAGTTCTTCCCCCGCGGTTTTCCAGTCCTCAACGCCAAAGGACCATTTGCCGGTCAGGGCCCGGGCTTCCCAGTTTGTTTCTCCCAGAAGCCGGAATTTAGGTATCAGCAGTCCCAGTTCCTCATAGTGGTTTCCCGCCAGAAAGATCCTGCCCGCTTTAAGATACCGTTCCAGGGCGGCCTGGTTTTGATTCAGCAGTTCATAGGAAGCGGCGGCGTTTTTTGCGGCCAGGCCGTTTTTTTCGTCCACCGAACCGGCCCTGTCATAGGTTTCCGCGGCTTTTTGATATTCCCCGGAATTAAAGTACGCGTGTCCCAGCAGATTGTACAGCGCCGCCGGATCCGCGAACAGCCGGAGGGCTTCCCCTGTTTCACCGTTTGGGCCTTCGGCATCCGCGGCCACGGTATGCGCCCATTGAACCAAATCGCCGTACCGCCCCCGGGAATAGAGAAACGCGGCTTTCATGTTCCTGGCCTGCTTAAGGAGTTCTTCGCCGGTGTCTGTCCGCTCCGGGCCGGCCAGGGCGGCCACGGCTTCAAGGTATTCTTCCGCTTCGTCCCACTGTTCCAGCGCCAGGGCCAGTTTGGCGGCCAGAAACAGTTCCCTGGGCTTGCGGATATAGGTCTCCGGCGTTTCAATCTGTATGGCCGCCAGAACAACCCCGTCTTCCGCGGTAGCTACTTCGGCGGCCAGGGCCGCGGCGGCTGTTTCCCGGCCCTCCCAGGCTTTCCGAAGCTGTGCCAGCGCGGCGTTTGCCCGGCCCAGGGCGGTAAAAGTTTCCGCCAGCCGGACGCGGTTTTCCGGGAGGGCGGTGTTTTCCAGCGTGTCGTAACGGTTTCCCACTTCGGTAATCCGGGAATCAAGGCGAAAGGAAAGGAGCGAGGCTTCCGCGGCGAATCTCCGGCTGCCGGCGGGGGCGTCAAATTCCGCCTGCCCGTCGGAACTCCCCTGCCGGGTTTCATAACTGGCCGCGGCAAATCCTATTCTTCCTTCTGGCAGGGAAGTATCGTTCCAGGCCCCGGCCCACTGTCCGTTAATCAGCAGGAGGATTCTGCTGCCGTAGGTGATCACCTCCAGGTCAAATTCTACAGGATCGTCCCGTTCTTCCTCTAAAACAGGAAGTCCCGGCGCTTCGGTCCATCCCGCCAGGGCCAGGGGAGTGCTGTTCCGGACCAGATCCAGACGGAAGTATCCCCGGTTTGAAACCAGCGCCATGTAATAGGTAAGCTCGTCCACCATGCGGAAAATAAAACCTGCGGCGGCATACCCGCTCCCGCCCTCCAGCCTGATCCGCCCCCGCATATTCAGATCCTGATACCGGAACTGCATATCCTCGGTCCAGGCGATACAATTGGTTTTCTTAACCCCCAGACGCAGGGCGTTTTCATACAGATAGGCGCGATACAAGTTTTCTGATGTAATAAAAAAGCGGACCAGGGACTGCCTGCCCGGTATATCCTCCCGGGAAAAATCGGCCTGCCACTGTTCTTCAACAATATCATCCGGATCGGCTATCCGGTCCCTGGAAGGGCTGCGGCCAAAAAGCCTTTTCAAAAAACCAAACATAATGCTACTGTACCCTAAAAGGACGGTACAAGTCGAGGTTGCCATGAACGCGGAAACGGTAAAAATCATGATACAAAAAGCGGGCGCGGCTTTATCCAAAGCCGCCGCGAAACTGCCGGGGGCCCTAAAAAAACGGTTCCGGTTCAGGCTTCCCGGAAAACTGGGGGCCCTGTTCAGCAAAGCCAGGACCATCTCCATAGACAAGGTACTGTGGATCTGGGCCCTGGTCATGGTAGGCGGGCTCCTTCTGTTTAAGATTATCAGCGGGAATATTCCCGGCATGGGAACCACTCTGGTCTTTGCCCAGTGGTGGGACGATCAAATGGAAAACCCCGTCCTGGAAACCCTGGCCAGGGAATTTGAATCCCAGAATCCCGGCGTTACCGTTAAACTGGAACACATGAACTGGCCCGAAATCAGGGAACTGCTGGATACGGAAAAACCGGACGAAAATACCGTTCCGGATATTTTCAGCGTTGATCCGATCCGGGAACCGGAAAGCCGCTCCTATCTGATGCCCTTTGAAACCGGAAACGGAACGGACGCCGCTTCGAATATGGGCGCGCCGGTTATTTCGTTTATCAATCTTCTTTTCTACAATATTGATCTGCTCCAGGAAGCTGGCTTTGACAGACCCCCGAAGAATCAAACCGAATTTCTTTCCTACGCCCAGCGGATCAGCCAGACGGGCAGCGGTATTTACGGAGCGGGGCTTGCCCTGGAAAACGGCGATCCCCACAATGTGCGGCGGTATCTTTTGTCGTGGATATGGGCCGCCGCGGGAAACCACGAAACCATGGAAGACTTTAACTTTAATTCCCGACAGGTAATTGCGGTACTGATCTTTCTTAACCAGCTTAAACAGAACATTTACCCCAATCCCTTCAGCCTTACCCGGGGTGAACTGCTTAAGGCCTTTAGCGAAGGCAAGGTGGGAATGATCATCGGTTCCATCGCCGACGCCGGGGAATTCAAGGCAGCGATGCGGGGTAATTTCGGCATTACCACCATACCGGGGCCCGAATCCTATACGCGAAAACCGGTTTTCCCCCTGACCGGATGGTACGTAGGCATTAACCGGAAGACCGAATACCCTGAAGAGGCGCGGAAGTTTGCCGCCTTTCTTAAGGACCGGGCCGGGACCATTGCCGCCGAAGCATACGCCGTGCCCGGCAACGGCCGGCGTAATCCCGATCTGTCCAGGGCCGATCCCGTTTATGCCAAGGCCTTTGACATGTACGAAGCGGGAGAAATGGTCCAGGAAAGAGTTTTCGGATCCATGTTAAACATGAACGGTGTTGTCAGGGGTGAGGTGGAGAAGATGCTTTCCGGCCTGATAAGCCCCGAACAATGCGCCGAGGCCATGCAGCAAAGCTGGGAGACGATTCGGAACAGCGGTTCCTGATTCTATGCGCGCCCTTATTACGCCCCATGTTTTTTCCGGCACGGTGCAGGTTCCCGCCTCCAAGTCCCATACCATCCGGCGGCTTATCATGGCCGCCCTGACGAAGGGAAGTTCCCGCATTGAAGAAGCGCTGGACGCCCTGGACATCCGGTCCTGCGCCGCCGCCTGCCGGGTTCTGGGCGCGGACCTTGCCGAAGACCGGGACAGCGCCGGCAGGCTGAGGGGCTGGATCGTACAGGGCCGCTCGGGCGCGGGCCGCGCGGACCTTGTCCCGGCGGACAGGGTCAGGGCGGGAAACGCTCCGGCAAGCGGCGCTCCGCCGGACGCGCCTCCGGCCCTTTGTATCGACGCGGGCAATTCCGGCACCACCCTGTTTTTTGCCCTGGCCGCTGCGGCCCTTGCTTCCGTACCCGTAACCTTTACCGGCGACGGGCAGATCGCCCGCCGGAGCGCCGGACCTTTGCTGGATGCCCTGGCGGGGCTGGGCGTTTCGGTCAGCTCGAACCGGGGGCCCGGAGGGGACCGCGGCTATACTCCCATCACGGTCCGGGGCCCCTGGAAGGGGGGCAGGGTCAGCATGCCCTGTCCCACCAGCCAGTACCTGTCGGCCCTGCTGATTGCCGCGCCCCTGGCACCGGCGGGAACGGTTACCGAAATCCGCATACCCCTGCTGAACGAAAAACCGTACGTGGACATGACCCTGGACTACCTTAAAACCCAGGGCCTGTCTGCCGGATCGCCCTCCGCCGGGCCCGAAAATCCGGCGGACGAGGCTACAGGTCCGGCGGCCTTCGATGCGGCCGCCGGTGACGCGGCGCTTGTCATGGCGGCGGATTATTCGTACTTCCGCATTTCCGGCGGCCGTTTCTACACACCCATGAACGGTCTCGTACCGGGAGATTTTTCTTCCGCCGCCTTTCCCGCCGCGGCGGCGGTAATTTCCGGCGGAACCGTTACCCTGCGGGGACTCGATCCCGCCGATACCCAGGGGGATAAGGCGTTCTTTGAGTACCTGGCCCGGATGGGCTGTAACGTACAATGGGAAAAAACCGGGGACGGTTGTTCCGGTGACGCCATGAACAGCCCCCGGAGCGTCACCGTTTCCCGGCGGGGTCCGCTGCGGGGCGGCGTTTTCGACTTAAACGCCGTCCCGGACCTGCTTCCCGTCATGGCGGCCCTGGCCGCCTATGCCGAAGGGGAAACGGCGCTGATCAACGCGGCCCATGCCCGGATCAAGGAAACGGATCGTATCGCCGTTATGGCCGGGGAACTGGGGAAACTGGGCGTTAGCTGCCAGGAAAGGCCCGACGGCCTGGTAATCCGGGGAAAATCCGGGGGAATCTCCGGGCCCGGGGCGCCGGGAAACGCCGTGGTACGGCTTGACGGCCGGGGAGACCACCGCGTTGTGATGGCCCTGGCCTGCGCCGCCCTCGGGCGTTCCCCGGGAAGTACGGCGGGATTTACCGGAGGAGTGGAAATCGACGGGGCGGAGGCGGCGGATGTAAGCTACCCGGGATTTCTGGAACTTCTGGGCGCCCGGTAGTATAATTTACCCTATGCGCATCGTCATTGTCGGAGCGGGACTGGCAGGCACCCAGCTGGCCCGCATCTTAATCGAGAAAAAGCACGACATTGCAATTATCGAGGCAAACGAGGAACGGGCCCGGCACGTGTCGAACCGGCTTGACTGTATGGTCCTCCAGGACGAGGGCAATTCCATCAGCGCCCTGGAAGAAGCGGGGATCGCCCGGGCCGACGCTCTGGTCTGCGTTACCGAATCCGACGAAGTAAACATGATCATCTGCGGCCTGGCGGCGAGGTATCCCAAACTGCTCAAGATCGCCCGGGTACGGAACGACGAATATGTCCGGCGGAATTTTCAAAACCAGGTAGACGGCGCGTCCATGGGGATCGATTTCTTTGTCCACCCCGACGTAGAAGCGGCCCGGACAGTGCTGGACGCGGTTGAACACGGCGCCGTCGGCAACATCCTTTCCTTCGCGGACACCCCCTACCAACTGGGCGCTATTGACGTGCCCGCGGCGTCGTCCTTTAACGGCCTCCTGCTCAAGGACTTTCATACGGTTTTTGAAGGGGAAAGCCTTATCACCCTGGTGAACCGAAAGGGCGAAAGCATCCTGCCCACGGGAACAACCCGGCTGCAGCAGGGAGACCGGATTTACCTTCTGGCCCGGGAAGAAGAATTAAACCGGGGCTTTACCCTTGCCGGCGGTCAGGAAAAACCGCTCCGCAAAATCGGCATCGTGGGCGGCGGCCGGCTGGGATCGCTGATTGCCGCCGGGCTCCTGAAAAAAGAAAACCGCCGTGAGCCGGACCGGGAACCGGGCAAAACGGATGAAGCGGGGACAGGGGGGAAAAAAACCCGGGGGTTCTTTTCGTTTCTTAAGACCCTGATTTCCGGGAGCCTTAAAAAGATAGTGATCATCGAGCAGGATTACGGGCTCTGCAAGGAGCTGTCCGCCCGCTTCCCCGAAGCGCTGATCCTGAACGAAGATATTTCCGACGAAAGCTTTGTCACGGAGGAACGGCTCGACGATTTGGATCTTATTGTTACCGCCACGGAACATCAGGAACTGAATATCATTACCGCGGTGTATCTAAAGTCCCGGGGGGTTGCCAGGGCCATCGCCATGGTGACCGGTTCGGGCTACACCGCGATAGCCCGGCAGCTGGGGGTTGATGTGATTATCCCCATGAAGTCCGTGGTGGTGGACTCGATTCTTTCCAAGCTTATGGGCGGGGGGGTAAAGGGCGTACACCGCATCGGGGACGGCGAAGTGGGCACCCTGGAAATCGACATCAGCCCCGGCTGCCCGGCGGAAGGCCGGGCGCTCAAAGATTTCCGCCTGCCCGAAGGAGCGCTGGTCATGCTGGTTAACCGTGAAACCGAACCGGACTTTATTCCCCGGGGTAATTATGTGTACACCGCGGGACACCGGCTTATCCTGATCGCCAAAAACGGCACGGAAGGGGAACTGGAAAAAATCTTCGGGGCCCCCAAATGAAACGGCGGGCCATACTCCGCCTGCTGGTGCTGCTTGTTTCCCTTACCGTCCTGGCCATGGCCCTGCCTCTGGTAATCGCTCTGGCGCTGAAAGAAGACGCCATGGTAAAGGCCTTTGGCATTACCATGGGGGTGGTTTTTGCCGCGGCCGTGCCGGTCCTGGCCGCCACCCGGAAACAGCCCCTGGGCTTTACCGCTTCGGACGGTTTTTTGCTGGTGTTTTTAACCTGGGCGGCGGCCTGCTTTCTGGGGGCGCTCCCCTATTATCTTTCCCGGTATATCCCCCGCATGGCCGACGCGGTGTACGAAAGCGTGTCGGGGTTTACCACCACCGGGTCGTCGATCATCACCGATCTGGAACTTATGCCCCGGTCGCTGATCTTCTGGCGGGCCGAGACCCACTGGCTGGGCGGCATGGGCATGGTAGTCCTTACGGTGGCCCTGCTACCGCTTTTGGGGGTCGGCGGTTTCCAGCTGGTCAAGGCGGAGACCACCGGGCCCGACAAGGACCGGATTACCCCCAAGATTACCGAAACCGCAAAGCTCCTCTGGCTTATGTACATTATCCTGACGGCGGTGGAAGCGCTGCTCCTGCGGCTGGCGGGGATGAGCCTCTTTGACGCGGTGATCCACGCTTTTTCCACCATTGCCACCGGGGGCTTTAGTTCCCGGAATGAAAATATCGCCTACTATCAATCGCCCCTGATCGAATGGATCATCACCGTGTTCATGATCATCGCGGGGTGTAACTTTTCGCTGCTCTACCGGCTTTTCAGGCGAAAGTTCCGGGAGGTGTATTACAACAGCGAGGCCAGGGCCTATGTACTGATCATCCTGATCGCCGCGGGAATCATCGCCCTTTCGACGGCGGCCGCCGGTAATCCCGGCGGCGGAACCGATCCGGCGGCAAGTACCTTGCCGGCGGCAATCCGGTACGGCTTTTTTTACACCGCCACTATTTTAACCACCACGGGCTTTTCCGCCGCCGGCCACAACCTCTGGCCCGCCCTGGCCCAGGGGGTGCTTTTTGTGCTGCTGTTTATAGGCGGCTGTTCCGGCTCCACCGCGGGGGGAATCAAGGTGGTGCGGCACGTGGTACTGGTTAAACAGATGCAAAACGAAATGCGGAAGCTTATCTATCCCCGGGGCGTCTTTTCCATCCGGCTGAACAACAAGGTGGGCCGCAGGGACGTGATCTACGGGGTTTCGGGCTTTGTCGTTTTGTATTTTATCACCACCGGTTTATGTTCCCTGGTGCTGGCCGGCGCCGGCCTGGATTTCTATTCCGCCCTGAACGCGTCCGCCAGCAGCATAGGGAATGTGGGTCTGGGGCTGGGCCATCTGGAATCGGCCGCGGTGTTCCATGCCTTTCCCGGGTATGTTAAATGGGTTCTGTCGTTTGTCATGATCGCCGGCAGGCTGGAACTGTGGACGGCGCTGGTGTTTCTTTCCAGGGCTTATTGGCGATAGCCAATCAGCCACTTATTGGCGATAGCCAATCCGTCTTCGGTCCCGAGGTCTCAAGACCCTGGCCTGGATTCTTAAGAATCTGATCCGCGGTCTCGAGACTTTGGCCCGTAGGATGAAACTCCGGTCAGGGGGATTCAGGCTTTAGCCTGAGAGATTCCGACCGAAGGAGAGAAAAAAAGCTTGTATTCCGGAGGGAAAGGGTTGGACTTTACCCCATTCGGTAGACACCATTAAGCAACCCGCCCTGAGTTAAACATAGCCGGCGCCACATAGTCAAGCGCCGAATGCAAGCGAAGGCGATTATAATACAGCTCAAGATA
>JAISBN010000001.1 GCA_031266175.1 Treponema sp.
TCATTCCCGAATGACGAAGCGGCGGTAAAATTAATTTTCATGGGCTTGAAAAACATTGCCAAAAAATGGACAATGCCGATTAAGGATTGGGGCGCGGCGCTCAATCAATTTGCAATCATTTACGGGGAAGACAGAGTCCCCCTATGATTTACCGTTTACACAAAAATATTTACAGGATCACATATTTTTTATAATGATTAAAATCATCGTCTGTTGTAAATATTTCAAAATTATTCCTGACAGCAACCGAGCATATCAAAAAATCTGTATTTGATCCCTGAACACCATTTCTTCTGCATATATTTGAATATTCAGCCGCCAACTCATAATCCGTTGTTTCTATTGGGAAATCACTAAACCCGCTCATTTTTCCTTTTAGATCATCAAAAATATTTTCATCAGGTATTCCCGACAATATTTCTTGCCGAATTGGGCCAATTAGTACCGCCATAAAATCATTAATCAAATATTTCAGGCTATTCACAATATCTTTATCCTCAGATATTATTTTCTTGCGCCTTAATGCCTTTGACCAGATTGGAGTATCTATGAGTATTTTCATCTTTTTCCACGGGCTTTTTTATAATCCTAGGTTTTATCAAATTTTATCTTCCCAAATAAATCGATAACTTCCTGCCGTTTCCGTCTTTGAATAAATTCATCTAAAGCCATGTTCACCGTGTCTTTTTTGGTTTTTAAGCCGCCAATAACAAGCGCTGTTTTTAACAAATTATCATCAATTGCCAAATTGGTCGCCATTTCTATCCTCCACTACTATTTAATTCTACACAATGTATTGTGTACCGCCAAGGCCCGCTAAGGCCCTCAGCGCTGTTCCCGTTCCCGGCGGGAAGGGCGGATCTCCGCCTCCAGGGGTATCATCGAATAGCCCAGGTCCTTGCGGATCCTGTTGCACAGGTAGGTTTTGTAGGCGTCGCTGACCGCGCCGGGGCGGCTGACAAAGAATACAAACTTTACCGGGTTATCCGAAACCTGGACGGCATATTTTACCTTGAAGCGCTTCCGCGGCCCCTGGGGGGGCGGGTATTCCTCCAGCCATTTTGCCAGGGCCTGGTTCAGCGCGGCGGTGTCGGTGCGGCGGCGCAGCTGGCCGTAGACCCGCAGGGCGGTTTCCAGCATGTCGTCCACGCCGGTTCCGTCCTTGGCGCTTAAGGGTACGATGGGGGCATAGTCCATCTGGCCGAAGAAAAAATGAATCCTGTCCTTTTCCGCGGCAAGGACGTTTTTGATCCGGGGCATGGCGTCCCACTTGTTCAGGACCAAAATGATCCCCCGTCCCCGCTCGCAGGCCAGGGCGGCGATCTTTTTATCCTGCTCGGTCAATCCCTCCCGGGCGTCGATCAGGAGGAACACAATGTCCGCCTCGTCCAGGGTTTTAATTGCCCGGTTCACCGAGTAGTACTCGACGTTCTCCGTTACCTTTGCTTTGCGCCGGATCCCCGCGGTATCCAGCACCCGGAAACGGCGGTTTTTGTAGCGGAACTCCCCTTCCACCACGTCACGGGTGGTTCCCGGCGTCTCGCTGACAATGGACGCCGCCGAGGCGGTAAGCCGGTTGGAGAGGGTGGACTTGCCGGTATTGGGTTTTCCCAGGAGCGCCAGGGCGATGGGCCGGTTCTCGTCGTCCTCGCCGGGCTCCACCGCGGAAAAATCCAGCCGGGAAACGATGGCCGCCTCCAGGTCCGCTATCCTGTCGCCGTGCTCCGCGGAAACCAGGATGAGTTCCTCAAAGCCGAAGCTCATGGCGTTCCAGGCTTCCGCTTCCCGGCGGCCCCCTTCGGTTTTGTTCACCGCCGCAATCAGAGAAGGCCAGCGGGGCCGGAGCAGGGTGATAAATTCTTCGTCCTCCGGGGTCAGCTCCCCCGCTTCCAGGACCAGGACGATAAGGTCCGCGGTTTTGATGATCTCCAGGGTTCGTTCCACCACCAGGCTGTCCAGGCCGCCAGGGCCGCTGCCGTCCCGGTCAAGCTTAAAACCCCCGGTATCAATAAGCCGAACCGGCTTTCCCCCGATAAAGGCCTGCCCTTCCACCGGATCCCGGGTAACCCCCGGGGTGGGATCGGTAATTGCCCGGCGGCGGCGCAGGAGCCGGTTAAAAAGGGTGGACTTGCCCACATTGGGACGCCCCACCAGGGCCACCGAGGGAAGGCCGCGGTATTTCAGGGCGGGATCAAATTCCATTTATAAGTATCGTTCCTATCAAAATGTCGTTCCCCTCTTTATCAAAATATCATTCCCGGGCATCTATAAAAAAATGTTATTCCCCCGTTCCCGGCTGTTCCCGGTAAAATCCGAAATTCCGGGGCCGGGAAAATGTTCCGAAAGGCGGCGGCTTACCAGGGCCTGAACCTGCTTACAGGTGGTTGCCGCCAGGGCTTCTTCCGCCAGGGAACGGCAGGATTCAAAATCCATCCCCCGGATAATCCGTTTTACCTGGGGGATAGACGCGGCGGTCATGCTGAACTCGTCCAGTTCCAGTCCCGTCAGCAGGGGCGCGGCGGCGGGGTCCCCCGCCAGTTCACCGCACATGGCGGCGCTTATTCCCCGGGCGTGGGCTGCGTCGATGGCCAGCTTGATAAACCGGAGCACCGCCGGATGGGCGGGCTGGGCAAGGTAGCTGACCTTTTCGTTTCCCCGGTCCACCGCCAGGGTGTACTGGATAAGGTCATTGGTGCCGATGGAAAAAAAGGCCGACCGTTCCGCCAGGATGTCGGCGGTCATTACCGCCGAGGGAATTTCGATCATCGTTCCCGCTTCCATGTCTTCCGCAAAGGGCTGGTTCTTTTTACGGCACTCGGCCTTTGCCTCTTCCAGCAGGGAAAGGGCGCTTTCCAGTTCCTCAATCCCCGAAATCATGGGGAACATGATTTTGACCGGTCCTTCCACGCTGGAACGGAGGATGGCCCGCAGCTGGGTTTTAAACAGATCCGGCAGGGAAAGGGAAAAACGGATGGCCCGCCAGCCCAGGAGGGGATTCTCCTCGTCTGCCGGCTGCATCACCGGCAGGGTCTTGTCGCCCCCCAGATCGATGGTTCTGATGGTAACGGGTTTTCCCTTCATGGCCCGGACCACCCGGCTGTAGGCTTCCAGCTGCTGCTCTTCCGTCCCCTGTCCGGTCTGGAGGAAGAGAAATTCCGAACGGTACAGCCCTATCCCTTCGGCGCCGTACCGGGCAAGTTCCTCCGCTTCTTCGGGGATGCCGATATTGGCCTTAAGGATAACCCTGCGGCCGTCGGTGGTTTCCGCGCTGCGATCCTTAAGGACAGCCGCTTTGCGCACAGAAGAGGAGCGGGCCAGCCTTTCTTCGTAGTCTTTAAGGACCTCCGCTCCGGGGTCAAGAACCACCTGCCCCGCGCCGCCGTCCACGATGATCACGCCGCCGCCACTGATTTCCCGGACGGCGTTGGAAAGCCCCAGCACCGAGGGAATCCCGAAGGACCGGAGCAGAATTGCCGTATGGCTTGTCCTGGAGCCGGAGTCCATCACCAGGGCCTTAACCCTGGCCTTGTTCATGGTCAGGACGTCGGAGGGCAGCAGGCTGCGGGCCGCCAGGATCACGTCTTCCTCCAGTTCTATCAGGGAAAAGGGATTAATCCCCTGGAGGCCCCGGACAAGCCGCCGGGATACGTCGGCCACGTCCGACGCCCGTTCCCGCAGGTACTCGCTGGAGGACTGCATCAGCTTCTGGGAAAGCTCCCGGGTAACCTCAAAAACTATCCATTCAATGTTTTCGTACTTTGATTCCAGCCTGGCTTTAATCTGGTAGTGAAAATCGGGATCCTCCACCATCATCAGGTGGGCCCTGAAGATGGCCCCCTGTTCCCCCTTCTCGCCTCCGCCGTTTTTTTCCAGCGCCCGCAGGTCCTCCGCGGCTTCCCGGGCGGCCGCCACAAACCGTTCCAGCTCCCCCCGGACCTGATCGGGTCCTATGGCATAATGGGGAATCTCCCGGTCGTCGTCCAGGTAGAGAAAAGCTTTGCCTATAACTATACCCGGCACCAGGGAAACGCCGGAAAGCACTTTCATGTTAGGAAAAGATACTCCCAAAGGAGGTGAAATTCAAGAACGGCCGGATTGCCTGTCTAGATTGCCGCCGCAGAGCCATCCTCTGCCATTGCTGAACCAGGATTTTGTTGACATTTTCGGGAACCCGCCCTATCATGCTTTTATGAAAAAGATATGTTGGGGTATCATATTTTTCTGCTGCCTGTCTTATGGATACGCGCAGAAAATATGGATTGAAGAGGTAACAGCAAGTTCCGAGTTGACCGATTCCCGGGGTTCATATCCGGCGGACAATCTTTGCGACTATACCTCCCGATCCTGGGCGGAAGGGGCGCGGGGGAACGGAATTGGCGAATCCTTTACGCTTACACTCCGGGATAAACAACAGATAGCCGGTTTTGCGTTAAAAAACGGATACGGGGATCTTAATTATTTTACCAGGAACAACCGGGTTAAATCCTTTAAGATTTACATTGACGGCAGCTATATCGAAACGATTCCCGTTAAGGATTCCATCCATTTTGAACAACATCCGTTAAAAAAACCGGTTGCCGGTACAAAAATCAAATTCGTAATAGACAGCGTATATCAGGGAACTGCCTATAACGATACCTGTATCGCGGAAATTGCCCTTTTATCAGACGTCTTAAGCGATGAAGTTTTTTACAACCGTATTTTGGAAATACTTGGCGTTCCCTCGGGAGAACCGACAATATGGAATACAAACGCCGGGGCATTGGGACGCGCGGAGGACCCTGACAGAATAAGATTGCTTGAGTATATGCCCTTTGACTTTGAATATAGCGGGTATAAAACAAAAATAGCGCTTCTGGACAGGCCTTCCTCACTGCGCTTAACTTCCGATCTTCCCCGGCTTGACGGCGCGACGGCGGCGTATCCCCTTTATTCCGCCTTTGTTCATGCCGTGTACCCCGAAATAGAACCCGAAGGGGCATATGGTCAGGACTGGCCTTATTTCCCTAATCGTGAAGCAGCCAATCGCGGCTATGATGATTTTTCCAGCCTTGTTCAATGCAGCAAGACGGCGGAGGCCTACCAAAGGCTGATTGACGGGGAAACGGACCTTATTTTCTGCTACGAGCCTTCTCCGGCGGAAATTGAAGCGGCCAGGGCAAAGGGGATTACCTTCAACCTGACCCCCATAGCGAAAGACGCCTTTGTGTTTATTGTGAACAGCAAGAATACCATGAACAACATAACGCGGGGTCAGGTTCGGGACATTTACTCCGGCAGGGTTACGAACTGGAAAACCATAAACGGCAATGACGATGTGATTATTCCATACCAGCGTCAGGAAAATTCAGGAAGCCAGACCATTTTTCAGACTATCATGGGTGGAGAAAAGGCACAAAAGCCGATTCTTGACGGCGAATACATACCGTGGGGTATGTTCGGCATGATAAACATAGTTGCCTCGGATTATTACAATTACAACAGCGCCATAGGGTACACGTTTTTGTTTTATCTCAATCACATGACCGGCAATGCCAATGTAAAAACCCTGTCGATTGACGGCATCCCGCCGACATGGGAAACCATACGCTCCGGGGTTTATCCCTTTGCGCAGACCGTGTACGCAGTTACCGCCGGAAACGAAAGTGAAAACACAAAAAGATTTATTGACTGGATATGTTCTGCCCAGGGCCAGGAACTGGTTGAAAAAACAGGTTATATACCGATACGCGAATAAAACGAAAAAGTTAATAAAATACCAGGAATAATGAATATTAAGGAGTATGAAATGAGTAAATTTGTCTTGTTCTTTTCGATCATGGCCGCCTTTCTTCTGCCTGCGGGCTGCTCAAAGGGGGAACCGGCAAAAACGGCGGACGCGGCAGCGGATGGTCCTTCCGTCGAAGCGGAACTTCCCGCGGACCGTTTTGTCTATCCATTGCGGGTTGGGATGTGGCTCTATACCATCGCCGATGAAACGGGGGCGGAGACGGATGTTACCAGGGCGGAAGAATCGATACCGCTGGGCGAAAAACTGCAACTGGTCACGGGGGACCCAAGGAAAGCGACAAACCTTTACGACAACAGGGTGTATGATTATTTTCACGTCAGACGGGAAACCGGCAAAGAGGGCCTGATGTTCGCAAACCAATTAACAACCGGCAGTGTTCTGGCCGTTGTGTCCGATGAAAAAGCGAATCTCTACCACAGTCCCAAAAATGTTGACGCTACCGACTACATTCTGCCCCGTAAAGTGGTAGTGGGGATATTCCCTGA
>JAISBN010000010.1 GCA_031266175.1 Treponema sp.
GGCTTACCAGACCTTGGGCGTGAACCCCTCCGGGACATCGATCTTTACCGTGTCCCCCGACTGCTCTATCACGTAGAACCCCTTCTCCAGGGCATAGTTCCGCGCCGGGGCTTTCACTATCGCCCCCGCCACGGCCCCCAGCAGTTTCCGGGTGTCATGCCGCTCTTCCGCGTACCGCCTGAGTATTTCCATCCGCTTGATGTGGTCTTTTACATCCTGAAGGCGCAGGTACGACTTGACCTCTACCGCCAGGGCGAACTCCCCGTTCTCCAGCCATACATCCACTTCCGTAAGGGTTTTCCCCTGGGCGTCGGTAAATTTAACATCCGGGCCGGCCTTGGTAAAAGCGTAGTTCAGAGCCCTGAATTTTTTCGTTATGTTGGGCGTAACCAGATGTTCGGCCATTTCACCGAAACGATTTCCCAGTTCCCCCAGTTGTTTGTCGGTCTTCTTTGTCAGTCTTTCGATCAGCCGTTCGGTTTTTTCCAACTTTTCTTGGAATTTTTGATCCGTTGTCTGGAATTTCCGGTCTGTTGCCTGGAATTTCCGGTCCGTCTCCTGGAATTTTTGATCCGTTGCCTGAAATTTCCGGTCCGTCTCCTGAAACATGGCCCAAACATCTTCGAAAGTCAAACCCCGGGCCGGCTGCCGTTCCTGTATGTCTCCCATAGTATAACCTCCGGTTTAAATATACCCGAAAAAACCGGGCAGTAAAAACTTTTAGTGACAAAAGTTAGTAAAAACAGCCCCGCAGGACCGGCATTTTTTGGCGGAGTTTTTCGCGGCAAAACTCCGGAGAGCCCGGATTGTACCCTGCCCTATAATCCTTCTTTTTTTCCATTTTTTCAAGAGAAAAATCCATTTACAAAACAAAAAAATCAGAGGAAACTAGAATATCTGCATGAAATAAACAAGACAAGCGTTTCACGCGCCGCGCGGATACAAGGAGAGACCATGGAACGATTTACCTGGAAGGCCAGGCTGCTCCCCGGAAAAAAAGAGGAGTATATACGCCGCCATGACGAGATCTGGCCGGAAATGACCGAATTGCTGAACCAGGCGGGCATCCACAACTATACAATCTGGTGCGCGGGAGACGAGCTTTTCGGCTATTACGAGGCCGAACAGGGTGTTGAATTCGCCGCTAGGGCGCAGGCGGAAAGCCCGGCAGTGGACCGCTGGAACGAGTATATGAAGGATGTAATGATTATGGAAAAAGACCCCGGTACCGGCACCCATTACCGGCTGGAACAGGTTTTTTTCCACCCATAAAACAGGGAAACACGGGCAGGCGCCGTTCCAACCGGCAGCATTAGCATTTCAGGCCTTTCCGTGTTTCGAACCGGCCTTTATAATCGAGGATTCCTATGGACAAAATAGCCCTGCGCCTTTCTTCAATTACAAAGTCTTTTCCCGGCGTCATAGCCCTGAACGATATGAATTTCGAGCTTAGATCCGGGGAAATCCACGCGATCTGCGGCGAAAACGGCGCCGGGAAATCCACCCTGATGAAGGTGGTTACCGGGGTCCACGCCCCGGATTCCGGGCAGATAGCCATCTTCGATGAAGAGGTAAAATTCTCCAGCCCCCTGGACGCCTTTTTCAGAGGCATCTCCATCATCTACCAGGAAACCAGCCTTTTCGAGGAGATGACGGTCCTGGACAATCTTTTCCTGAACCGGGAAATCGTAAAAAAAGCAGGACCTTTTACCGTGCTGGACTACAAAGCAATGGCCCTGAAAATGGAAAATATCCTCAAGAGCCTACGCATTTCCATTCCGGTTGACGAAAAAATCAAAAACCTGGGTATGGCCCAGAAGCAGATGGTGGAAATCGCCAAGGCCCTGACTTTTGAGTCCCGGATTCTTATCCTGGATGAGCCGACCGCTTCCCTTACCCAGCAGGAAGTAGACGCCCTGTTCGCCATAATCCGCGATCTCAGGAAGCACGGGGTCAGCATAGTCTACATCAGCCACAGGCTGGAAGAAATTTTCACCCTTTGCGACCGGGTTACCGTGATCCGGGACGGCCGGTACATATCCACGCGGGATGTTTCCGCCACAAACAAGGACCAGCTTGTAGCCGATATGGTGGGCCGCAATATGGACAGCTATTACCCCAAGGCCCAGGTGGAAATAGGCGGGGAAATCCTCTCCGTCAGGGGCCTGGGAGACAGGGAACTGCTCCACGACATTGATTTTTATGTACGCCGGGGCGAAATTCTAGGGTTTGCCGGTCTTGCCGGGTCAGGCCGTACCGAATTGGCCATGACCCTGAGCGGCTTTACCCCGCCGGAACAGGGGGAGATCCTGCTTGAAAGAAAACCGGTACGTTTCAGGAGCTATCGGGAGGCTATGGAACAGGGGCTGGTATACGTTACCGAGGACCGGGGAAAATACGGCGTCATTGTCAACATGAATATCAAAAATAATATTGTAATGCCCCAGCTTGAGAAAAATTCCCGCATGGGGGTTATCAATACCCGGAAAGAATACTCTGTGGCGGAGGCCATGCGGGAGAAAATGGGCATAAAAGCGCCGGACACCGACTTTCTGGTGATGAACCTTTCCGGGGGGAACCAGCAGAAAGTTTCGGTGAGCAAGGCCCTTGCCCTAAATCCCAAGATACTGATTCTGGACGAGCCGACCCGGGGCGTGGACGTGAACGCCAAGGCGGAAATCCACCGGATCATCAGCAATATGGCCGCGTCCGGATTAACTATCCTGATGATCTCCAGCGAGCTTCCGGAACTTATCGGCATGTGCGACCGTATCTATGTGATGAAAGACGGCAGCATCGCCGGCTGTTTCGACCGGGACGATTTTTCCCAGGAAGATATCCTGCACATAGCCCTGGCCTCCGGTACGGCAAAGGCGGCGGTATGAAACGCAAAATCCAGCTTAGTACGGAACTGTACCTGGGGTTTTTTCTTCTGGGCATACTGCTTATCCTGGGGATCTTTGCCCGCGGCTTTTTCTCCCTGAACAACACCATGAGCATGCTCAACCGTTTCAGCTATCTGCTCATCGCGGCTATCGGCATGAATCTTATCATCATTACCTCCAATATTGACGTATCGGCCGGTAACATCATCTCGGTGGTGTGCCTGACCCTCGCGGCCCTGGGCAAGCTTGATCTGGGCCTTCCGGTCCTGCTCCCGGCCTCAATGCTCATGGGGATGTTCCTCAGCCTCGTCAACGCCCTGTTTATCACCCAGTTTCGTATTCCCGCCATTGTGGCGACCCTGGCGACGGCCCAGCTTTTTTCGGGGATCCTGCCCCTGATAGTGGAAGGCTCCCTCTACGATCTTCCGGCGAGTTTTACCTGGCTCGCCTTTGAGGCGAAGATTTTCGGGATCATTCCGGGCAGCGTGCTCATCATGTTTATCATTACCATTATTGCCCTTGCCTTTATGAAGTATTCCCGGTTTTCCAAAAAGATCTACGCCATTGGCAATAATATGGAGGCGGCGCGCCTTTCGGGAATAAAGGTAAAACAGATTATCATAATCACCTACGTCATCGCCGGGGCGCTCTTCGGCGTTTCGGGAACCATTATCGCCACCGCGAGCCAGCGGGTCACTACCACCATGGGTACCGGCCTTGAAATGACCTTTATCGCCTGCGTAGTCCTGGGCGGGACCAGCGTGGCCGGGGGAAGCGGCAAGATTCTGGGAACGGTTTTCGGCGCGGCGGTGCTTTCGGT
>JAISBN010000030.1 GCA_031266175.1 Treponema sp.
CCATGTGGTCTCCCTTGATGCTAGGTAGAACCAGTTTAATTTGGGCTAGATTTTTATTATGGCGCACACACCCCTTTTCACTTAGAAAAATTGTGGCGCAATGCGCGCGCTTGACATTCCCCCCCCAATCTGAGTACACTTTTCTGTAATAAGGCTTGAACCTGAGGCTGTTTGCGGTTCAAAACAACGCGAGAGTGGTGAAACTGGTAGACACGTCAGACTTAGGATCTGGCGCCCTCGGCGTAAGGGTTCGAGTCCCTTCTCTCGCAGCAAGGTGCGGGTGAAGGGGCTCAAAGCAAAGCTACCTGCCTATTCAAGAGGAAGACAGTGCCTGTATCCAACACAATTACCCGTCTGGAACATTCGGCGGTTCGCTTGACCCTTACGGTGGGAAAGGACGATGTCAGCGCCCAGTATGCCGAACTTCTCAATGGGTACATCAAATCCATGACGCTCCCCGGTTTTCGCAAAGGAAAGGTTCCCCGGGAAGTGCTGGAGCGGAAATTCGGTCCGGCATTAAAAGATGAGGCTGCCAACAAGATCTTCGGCAAGGCCATTGCCGAAGTCCTTGAGGACGAAAACTTTCCCAAAGAAAACAAGCCCCTGCCCTATTCTACCCCCCGGATCGACGGGGATGAACCGGTCCTGGATCCGGACAAGGATTTCAGCTTTTCCGTGGTCTACGATGTTCTTCCCGCGGTGACCGTGGGGCCCTGGAAGGGCCTGGAAGTTGAAATCCCCGGCGTTACCGTGGAAGAGGAAGACATCCTGCGGGAGCTGGAAGAAATCCGGGAGCGGAACGCCGTTGTTCTGGACAGGGATGACGGAGATGCGGCGGCGAAAAACGACGTGGTAACGGTTAACTACAGTGAACTGGACGGCGGCGGTAATCCCGTTCAGGGAAGCGAACGGCAGGATTTTGTCTTTACCCTTGGATCGGGGTATAACCTCTACCGGTTTGACGACGACCTTACCGGCATGAAAAAGGGGGAAACCAGGGATATAACCAAAACATTCCCCGCCGATTATACCCACAGCGAGCTGGCGGGCAAAACCCTCACCATCCGGGTTACCCTGACTGCCCTAAAGGAAAAGAAACTGCCCGATCTGGATGACGACCTGGCCCAGGACGTGGACGAAAAGTACGCCACCCTGGGGGACTTAAAAAACAGTATTCGGGATCGGCTTACCGGGAACCTTAACGCCCGCCTTCGGGATATTACCGTTTCAAAGATTCTGGAAAAAGTCCTGGAAAGTACCCCCATAGACCTTCCGGAATCCATGGTTACCCTTGAACTGGACTCCCGGTTAAAAAACCTGGCCCGGCGTTTTAATGTCGATCCCGAAGAACTGGCTCAAAATCTGATAAAACCGGGGCAGGATCCGGAAAAACTCCGGCAGGACTGGAAAACCGACGCAGAAAAAGCCCTGAAAAGCCGGATCATTGTTGAAACGTTGCTGCAGGATCTGAACCTGGAGGCCTCCGAGGAGGAAGTGAAACAGGAAATTGAAAAGCTGTCGAACGATTCCGACACTTCCCCGGAGGAAATAAAAAAATACTATGAACAAGAGAATGTGCGGGAATATGTAAAGGAAAACATTAAAGAGCGGAAGCTCTTTGATCTCTTTATCGCGGAAAATAACGTGAAAAAGGGCAAAAAAGAAACCTATCCGGACCTAATGTCCGGTAAAAGTTAAAGTATGAAGGTGTTTCGGGGCGCCTGTCCCTGGGACCGGGGAGCTTTAGTATGAGCAACATCCTTCCCCATGTGGTTGAACAGACCGGAATGGGAGAGCGGTACTACGATATATATTCCAGGCTTCTCTCCGACAGGATCATTTTTCTGGACGGGGAAATTATGGACCTCAATGCCGATATGGTGGTGGCCCAGATTCTTTTTCTGGACGGCCAGAATACGGAAAAGGACATCAATCTGTACATCAATTCTCCCGGCGGGTCGGTAACCGCGGGACTTGCAATCTATGATACCATCCAGCATGTTAAGTCCAATGTTCAGACAATCTGCCTGGGCCAGGCGGCCAGCCTGGCGGCGCTGATCCTCGGCGCCGGCGCGCCGGGAAAACGGCTGGTCCTCCCCTCCTCCCGGGTACTGATCCACCAGCCCTGGGGGGGCGCCCAGGGTCAGGCCAGGGACATCGGCATCCAGGCCCGGGAAATCGTCAGGCTGAAAAAAATGACCATCGACTATTTTGCCCTCCATACGGGGAAAAGCCCCGGGCAGATTGCCCTTGATATGGAACGGGATTTTTATATGTCCGCCGAAGAAGCGGTAAATTACGGCATTGCGGACAAAATTTTAACAAGGGAAAAAAATGGCCCGGCTGCGTAACGGTTACAACAGCGGGGAACGGTCCTGTTCCTTCTGCGGAAAAAGCGCCGATATGGCGCGCCGGCTTATCGCCGGTCCCAACGATGTGTTTATCTGCGACGAGTGTGTGGAAGTCTGCCGGAAGATCCTTTCCGACGAGGAACAGGACCTGACCGCCCAGTTTACCGGCGACATCCCCACCCCCAGGGAAATCAAAAAATACCTGGACATGTTTATCATAGGTCAGGACGATGCTAAAAAGGCCCTGTCCGTCGCAGTGTATAACCACTACAAGCGTATTGCCAATCCTGCCAAGGACCCGGAGGATGTGGAAATAGAAAAATCCAACGTTCTCTTAATCGGTCCCACGGGGACGGGGAAAACCCTTTTGGCCAAGACCCTGGCAAAAAAACTCAAAGTACCTTTTGCCATTGTGGACGCCACCACCCTTACCGAGGCGGGGTATGTGGGGGAAGACGTGGAAAACATCCTCCTTAAGCTTATCCAGAACGCCGGGGGAAACATCGCGTCCGCGGAACGGGGGATTGTGTATATTGATGAAATCGACAAAATAGCCCGGAAGGGAGAAAATGTTTCCATCACCAGGGACGTGTCCGGCGAAGGGGTCCAGCAGGCCCTGCTCAAAATTATTGAAGGAACCATCGCTTCGGTCCCCCCCCAGGGCGGACGGAAACACCCCAACCAGGAAATGATCCGCATCGACACCACCAACATACTCTTTATCTGCGGCGGCGCCTTTGTGGGGCTTGACAAATTTATCGAACGCCGGGTCGTCCAGCATCCCATGGGATTCGGGGCGGAAATCCGGGACAACAGGGAGCGGAGCCTTCGGGAGCTGTTTGTCAACCTCCATCCCGACGATCTTATCCACTTTGGCATGATTCCGGAATTTATCGGCCGGCTTCCCATTACGGTGGTCCTGGAAGAACTGAAGCTGGAGGACCTGAAGCGGATTATCACGGAACCGAAAAACGCCATCGTAAAACAGTACCAGGCTTCCCTGGCCTACGATGACGTACAGCTTGAATTTACCGACGGGGCCATCAACGCCATTGCCGGCACGGCAATCAAGCAGAAAACCGGCGCCCGGGGACTGCGGGCCATCGTGGAACGGCTTATGACGGACATTATGTTTGACATCCCCTCCATGGAGGGCAGCAAGCGGGTGGTCATTACCCAGGATACGGTGGAAAAATCCGATCCCCCGGAAATTGTTCCCATCCAGAAAAGCGCGTAAAACCTTGTCAAGGCCTGGATATGCGGCCGCCGGCGCGGCCGCTGATACGGCTGCTGCGGGACGGGAATTATGAAACACGAGGGTGTTTCCAAATTCCTTTCCGCCATTTCGAAAAAACCCCCCAGCGAAACCTTCCCCATCCTTCCCCTGCGGGAACTGGTTATTTTCCCCCAGACCATTATCCCGGTATACGTTACCTACAGGGCGGGAATCAACGCCATAGAACGGGCCCTGCAGGGGGACCGGCGGCTTTTCGCGGTTCTTCTGAAAACGCCTCCGGCCCGGACCCCCGCGGTTCCCGCCCTGACGGACCTGCATGAAATTGGCAGCGTAGTCAGGATGGTTCAGCACCTGCGGCTTCCCGACGGCAGTTACCGGGCGGTCTTTCACGGCGAATACCGCGGCAGGCTTACTTCCCTGGAACAGGAAACCAATTACAGCCAGGTCCGGATAAGTTCCCTGGAACCGGAAACCGCGGAAGCTCCAGCCCCTTCGGCGGAATTAAGCGCCCTCCTGCGGTCCGTACAAAGGGCCTTTGTCCAGTACGCCGAGCTTTCCAAAAAAATCACCACCGAAACCCTTTCCATGGCGGACAAAACCGAAACCCCCGAACGGCTGTGCAATATCATCGGTAACGCCCTGGCGGTCAGGGCGGAAAAAAAGATACCCCTGCTGGATCACCGGGATGAAACCAGGCGGCTGGAAACCCTTCTGGAAACTCTGGAGCTGGAAAATGAAATTCTGGGGATCCAAAGAAACATTTCGGGGAAGGTAAAAAACCGGATGGAAAAAAACCACCGGGAATTTATCCTGCATGAACAGCTTAAGGAAATCAATAAGGAGCTGGGCAAAGAACAAATAGATGAATTTGCGGAACTGGAAAATGCCGTCAAGGCCCGGAACCCCGGCGAAGAAGTGTTCCAGAAAGCCCGGAAAGAACTGGCCCGGCTGCGGAAACTTCAGCCCCTGTCCCCGGAAGCGGGGGTCCTCCGGGGCTACCTGGAATGGATAGCGGACCTTCCCTGGAACCAGGGGGAAGGCGATTCCCCCGGCGGTTTAAGCGCCCGGGGAATCGCCGGCCTTAGGGAGGCGGAAAAAATTCTTGAGGCGGATCACTACGGCATGGAAAAGGCCAAGGAACGGATCCTGGAATTTATCGCCGTCCGGGAACTGGCCGGCGGGGAAATCACTCTGCCCGTCAAGGGCCCTATCCTGTGCTTTGTGGGCCCCCCGGGTACGGGCAAGACCAGCCTGGGCAAGTCCGCAGCCAGGGCCCTGGGGCGGCGCTTTGTCCGGGTTTCCCTGGGAGGCGTCCGGGACGAGGCGGAGATCCGGGGGCACCGGAAAACCTATGTAGGCGCGCTGCCGGGAAAGATCATCCAGTCCATGCGGAAGGCGGGAACCGTCAATCCCGTGTTCCTTTTGGACGAAATCGACAAACTGTCCAGCGACTTCCGGGGGGATCCCGCCTCCGCGCTGCTGGAAGTCCTGGACCCGGAACAAAACAATACCTTTACCGATCATTACCTGGAAGTACCCTACGATCTTTCCAGGGTGCTGTTTATTGCCACCGCCAATTCGCTCCATACGGTTCCCTTTCCCCTGCTGGACCGGATGGAAATTATCGAGATCCCCGGTTACGGGGAAAAGGAAAAACTGGCCATTGCCAAACGCTTTCTGGTTCCCAAGGAGCTGGAAGGAAACGGCCTGAAGGACGCCCGGATCCTTTTTGAAGACGAAGCGATCCTCTCGCTTATCCGGTACTGGACCATGGAATCGGGGGTCCGGGGCCTGGAACGGGAGATAGCCCGCTGCGCGCGGCGGCTGGCCCGGAAAGCGGTGGAAAGGGGCTACGGTTCCGCGGAGGCCTGCCGTTCCGCGGAAGGCTGCCGTTCCGCGGAGATAGAACGATCCGCCGGGCCGGCAGAAGGGGGCGAAGCTTTCCGTTCGGTAAAGCCCATTACCTCCTATAAAAAGACCGTCAAAGCCGGCGATCTGGAAAAACTGCTGGGCCGGCGGAAATACAAACGGGATGTGGTCTTTAAGGAAGAACGGACCGGCGTTGTCTACGGCCTGGCCTGGACCGAAACCGGCGGGGCCATCCTGCCGGTGGAAACCAAAAGCTACGAAGGAAGCGGGGAGCTGACCATCACGGGCAACCTGGGGGACGTGATGAAAGAAAGCGCCCGGATTGCCCTGTCCTATCTGCGGAGCGAGCAGCGCCGTTTCAGGTTTCTGGTACAGGACATCGGTAAAACCGATTTCCACATCCACGTCCCCGAAGGGGCGATCCCCAAAGACGGACCCTCCGCGGGAATTACCCTGGCTTCCTCCCTGCTCTCTACCCTGTGCGGCACAGCCCCCGGGGCGGGGATTGCCATGACCGGGGAACTGACCCTGACGGGCCGGATCCTTCCCGTCGGCGGCCTTAAGGAAAAAGTCCTGGCCGCCATACGGAACGGCATGACCAGGGTCCTGCTGCCGGAGGACAACAAAGAGGAATGGAACGAACTGGACAAAGATATCCGCTCTTCTATCGAAGCGGATTTTGTGGAAACCGCCCAGGACGCGTTTAAGCTGCTCTTTGCGGAAAAAATATACCGGCCCGGCAGGGCGAAAACGGCGCCGAAGCGGAAGAGCAAGGCGGTTTCTGCAACATAGCGGCGGGCATCCTTCGGGGCGCCCTGCCGGAATCCGGCGCTACCATCTTTGAGGCACAAATCCTTCCGGCGGGGTAATAAGATGAACGGATTCACCGGTGAGTTCAAGCACATAAAAACCGGATTCATAGGCATAATCCTTTATATCGGGATCAACTATCCCGCCCGCCATGGCCCCTACCAGTTGCTTGCTGTTGACCAGTTCAGGCGGATATTGCCGGATAAGCTGCATCCGTTTCAAATGCCTGTCAACCTCATCTATTCTGTTGAGTTCGTGTTTCACTTCAACCGCCATACACATATCCGTATTGACCAGCAGAATGTCAATATCCGTCCGGATGACGTTTTTTTCATCGTACAGGGGGATTCGCTGATAGGCGCGGGTCAGACCATAACCGGGGAATTTTTCCCACAGCCGGGCGGCAATGAGCGTTTCGATCAGTTCACCCATGGAGCGGTTCAAGCCGCCGACATTGCTGCTTACCCGCTCAACGGTTTGTTCCAGTTGTGCGAGCTGTGCGGCGGTTTCCGCCTGTTTTCGCCCGACTTCCTGCAAAGTGGCCCAGACTTTTTCAAAGCTGAGGCTTTTACCCCACTCGGCGGCCTGTTCCGCGGTCATTTCCGTCATACCTGTTCCTCTCTGGTTTAAGTATACCGGACCCGGCTGTTTTGTAAAAGCGATACCGTGTCTGCCAAGGCCTTAAAACATAGTGGCGTTCGTGGTTATTCTTACCACCGACCACGGGAACGGAACAGGATAAGAATTTAACCACAGACAAACACGGACAAACACGGACACAATATACATTTGAAACCAGAAGTCGGGTTTTGTCCTTATGGTCCGTGGTTAAAAATTCTTCCCCTACGGTACGATAATCGACGATACCGGTCCCCAGCTTCCCGTCCAGCCTTTCCGGTTTTCGTAGCGGGCACAGAAGTACGCGGTCATGCCCGATTCGGCGGCGTCGAAGACGACCAGTTCCCTCGCGCGGCAGGTAAAGACGTAATGTTTAAGGCCCTCCCCGTCCAGGGGCGGCGCCTGGAGGTAGTGCTTCACCGAGGCCGCCTGTTCCAGCGTGGCGCCGCCCTGGGGCATGACGCCGACGTAGAGGGCGAAGCCGTAGTCGCTCCGGGGATCCGGGGCCTGCGTGCCGAGCAGGGGGCCCAGCGTCACCAGGATCAGGTGGGGCCCGCCGGGATAGGCGGGGGTTGTCATGGGCACGTCCGTGGGGGCCGGTACCGGCGTGGGGTGGTTGTCCCGTTCCCGGAAGCCCAGCTCGGCCCAGTCGATTTTGGTAAGCGGCGGCATAAGGTAATAGTGATTCTTGAAGAACCGCATGACCCCTTTGAGGATGTCGAAGGCCTCGTTACAGGCCACCGTGTCCACATGGTTCCGTTCCGCGGTGTTCTCTACCTTCGTCAGGGCCGCCTGGGCCGCGCCGTAGGCGGTTCCGTACTCCAGGAACCGCTCCTGGGAGATGCCCCAGGTGGTCCGCCGATCCGTGGTCGTGTAGCTGATCTGGTCTTTGGCCATCGCCAGTACGCCGTTTCGGGTTCCGGAAAGCCAGTCTAAACCGCTCATACTCATACTCCTTTTGCCGCGCTGCGGCATTTGTTCAAAAGGCCTCCAGGGGCCTTCATAACCGGCAAAACGGCTTATTTTCCCGGAAACATGACTTGCGTTGCCGGCATTCCGGCTTGGATTGCCGGCAATCTGACTTGAAATGCCGGCATTCTGACTCGCATTGCCGGCAGCCTGGCTTCTAAAGGTGACTGACACCGTTTAGATGACACCATTTGGACCAAAAAAAGTGACTGACACCCCTGCGCTCCCCCAACGGCATCGCGTCACCTGCCCGGCGGCCGTCGAATCTTTGGTTCGTTGTGGTTCCATTTTCTCTCTTCTTTGAAAAGCTTAGTAGCCGACAATGGTTATGGCCTTATGGTCACCACCATATACGGATGAATATGTATTACCAGCCGAGACGGAAGCCGAGACTCCCCAAGTACCCGTATAATTGCTCTCCGTGCCGGAAGGGACATGAATGGTTAGCGAACCGGTACCGGTCCCCCTAAATACATTTCCAGCCAGGACGGGCCAGGGCGCAGTGTCTTTGCCAAAGGTCAAATTGTTCAGGCTGGTACAGCCGGTGAAGGCGCCCTGGCCGATGTCTGTGGCCACGGGGAGGGTCACCGATGCCAGGCTGTCACAGCCGGTGAAGGCGGAATCGCCGATGGTTGTTATGCCGGTAAGCGTAACAGATCCCGAAGCCGAAGGCCAGGCAATAAGAGTCGTACCAGTCTTGTTCATCAACATTCCGCCGCTGGCGCTGAAATTAGGATTACTGGCATCCACACTGATGTTGGTTAAAGCGGTACAGCCGATAAAAGGGTTCCCTTCGACGGTTGAGAGGGATGCCGGAAGGGTCACCGATGCCCATATCGCCGCTTAAAGCCCAGCCGATGACCTTCCGGTCATACAGGTCAAGGACCACCGTCAGATACACCCAGCCGCCGCTTGTCCGCAGATAAGTGATGTCAGATACCCATTTCTGCCCGGCCCTTTCGGCGTGAAACTCCCGGGAAAGGATGTTTTCACAGACCGCAAGCCCGTGGTTCGAGTTGGTCGTGGGGATGAACTTTCGCCTCCGTTTGGCCTGTAACCCATGTTCCCGCATCAATCGGGCCACTTTCTTATGGCTTACCCGCTTCCCGTAACTATTCAATAATTCCTCTTTCACCCGCGGGCTGCCGTACCGATAGTGGTGCTTCTCTTGTATCCGGCGGATAAGGTCCGCCAGCTCAGCATCCGCCTCCTTTCGCCGCTCTGACACCCCGTATTTGGCCCACCGGTAATAGGCGCCGCAACTGACCCCGAATAATGCGGCCATCTCCCTAACGGTGTACCGGCCCCGGTTCTCGCTCATAAACCGGTACACCATTATTGGGGTTCTTGCGCGAAGATGACCGCCGCTTTTTTTAGGATTTCATTCGC
>JAISBN010000050.1 GCA_031266175.1 Treponema sp.
AACTATATTGTAAGCTAGAGCTAACACAATGGGGGCAAGGAGTTGTTATGAAAAAAGTGCTGGTTGTCTATTGGAGCGGCACAGGCAATACAGAGGCCATGGCAAAACGGCTTGCCCAGGGCCTAAGCGACTCGGGCTGTGAGGCGGTGCTGAAACAGCCGGGGGAAGCCGGCGCGGATCTGGTTAAGGAAGCGGCAGCCCTGGCCTTTGGATGTCCCGCCATGGGCGCGGAGATACTGGAAGAAAACGAGATGGAACCCTTTATCGCCGGTCTGGGTTCCGCGGAACTGGGGGGCAAGACCCTGGGGCTTTTCGGCTCCTACGACTGGGGGGACGGCCAGTGGATGCGTGACTGGGTTGATCGGATGAAATCCCTGGGCGCCCTTGTGGACGGCGAGGGAATTATCGCCCAGCTTGCTCCCGATGACGCGGCCCTTAACAAATGTTATGAACTTGGGAAACGGCTTGCCGGTAAGGCGGTTCTTGCTTCCTAAAAAAATTGGAATTTGCCGCTACCTCTCTCGGCGGATTCGATAAACCCGGTTCTGTCTGTCAGCCATGCGGAGCCGGGCGGCTGTTGGCTTTACCCATGCCAGCAGTCCTCTCCATTCATTAACCGGGGACGTCGCGTTTTCCTGCGTTGCACGGCGGTGCGGCGTCTCCGGTTTTTTTGTGTCAAAATACGCCGTGCGGTATTCTTAACGCGGCGGGATGGGCGGGGTTCTTCATTTGGAGGCGTTGTATGAACAATTGGTGGAAGTACGGACTTGTGTTTCTCGGCGGCGCGGTGGCGGGGGCCCTGGTTTACAAAAACAGTAAACAACTCCGCAGCCTCTGCGCCAAGGCGGTAGGGGGTCTGATGGATGTTAAAGACATGGCCGTGGAAGCCGCCGAGACGATTAAAGAATCCGCGGAGGATCTGCTGGCCGAGGCGGACGCCCAGCGGAAGGCCGGGGAAAAGGCTTAAGTGCTTAGGGCCGCGCTGGTTCACTCCCTGCCGGGGCGGGCAAGATTCCGTGTTTCCCCCCCGGAGCTAAGGCTCTACCAACATTCGGAGATCGCGCGGCTCATCGCCGATACCGGCGGGGTCCTCAGCGCCTCCGTCAATCCCCTGAGCGGGAGCGTTCTTGTTTATTTTGATCCTTCGATTATCAGCCTTTCCGGCGTGGCCGCGGTTCTGCGGGGCCTTGCGGCCCCCAGGGTCCAGGGAACCGGAGCGGTCGGGAACCGGCAGCCCCCTTATGTGTTTGCCGCGGCCCAGCTTCTCCGCTTTTTTTATCCCCCTGCTTTGCGGCCCCTGTTTACGGTGCTTACCGCCCTCCCGTTCCTGATAAGGGGATTGCGGTCCCTGGGCGGCCTGAGGATGGATGTCCCCCTGTTGGACGCCTCCGCCGTGACCCTGAACCTTATCCAGGGGGATTACCGTTCCGCCTCCACCCTGACGGCCCTGCTTAAAACCGGGGAGTACCTGGAGGAATGGGCGAAGTACCGGTCCCGGGAGAACCTGGCGGAAAAACTTTCCGTCCACATTGGGAACGTGTGGTTAAGGCGGGGTAAAGAAGACCGGGAGATTCCCTGTTCCCAGCTCCAGGTGGGGGACCGGATCGTCATCAGGACCGGGGCCATGGTTCCGGTGGACGGCAGGGTGGTCTCCGGCGGCGCCATGGTAAACGAGGCCTCCATGACCGGGGAGGCCCTGGCGGCGCTCCGGGAAAAGGGCGCCAGTATCCACGCGGGAACCGTTGTGGAGGAAGGGGAAATCGTCGTCGAGGTGCGGAAAAAGGGAGAGGACACCCGGTATCAAAAGATCCTCGCCATGATCGCCCAATCGGAAAATTCCAAGGCCGATACGGAACTAAACGCCCGCCGGTTCGCGGACCGCCTGGTGCCCTTTAGTTTTCTTACCGCCGGGGCGACGGTTCTTTTTTCCGGGAATCTTGAAAAGGCCCGTGCGGTCCTCTCGGTGGACTATTCCTGCCCGATAAAGCTTTCCACCCCCCTAGTGTTTCTTTCCGGCATCCGGGAGGGCCTTAACAACGGGGTCTTCTTTAAGGGCGGCGCTTCCATGGAAGCCCTGGCCAAGGTTGATACCATAGTGTTTGACAAGACCGGGACCCTTACCAAGGCCGCCCCGGCCCTGATAAAAACCATTACCTACGGCGGTTTTGATGAAAGGCAGGCCCTTAAAACCGCCGCCTGCCTGGAGGAACATTTTCCCCACCCCGTGGCGAAATCTATAGTCCGCTACGCGAAGGACCGGGGAATTGAGCACAGGGAGGAGCACAACACCGTCAAGTACATTGCCGCCCACGGTATTGTTACCGAATACCAGGGAAAGCGCACGGTCATCGGCTCCCGGCATTTTATCAGGGAAGATGAACACATTGATATTTCCGCCGCCGCCGGGGATGAAGCCGTCCTCGGCGGTCAGGGAAAGTCCCTGCTCTACCTGGCGGTGGACGGGGTCCTGGCCGCAGTCTTCGTCATCGACGATCCTCCCCGGGAAGAAGCCGCGGAGGTAGTAGCGATGCTGCGCCGCCTCGGCCTTAAACGGCTGTACCTTCTTTCGGGAGATAACAAATCCAGCGTCGAGCGGATCGCCAAAGGACTGGGACTGGATTCCTTCCGGGGCGAATTGCTGCCCGATGAAAAGGCGGAAATAATCAGGTCCCTGCGGAAGCGGGGTCTTACCGTCGCCATGGTGGGGGACGGGATCAACGATTCGCCGGCCATGGCCGCGGCCGACGTGGGGATCGCCATGAAGGAAGGGGCGGATCTGAGCCGGGAGACGGCGGACATCACCCTTAAATCCCCCAGCCTGTACCCCCTGGTTATAGCCCGGCTTATCGCGGAGCGGGCCATAGGGCGGATCCGAACGAACATCGGCCTGGCGGTGGGGATAAACAGCGCCCTGATGCTGGCGGGGGTTTTGGGAAATTCCGCCGGCTCCACGTCGATGGTGCTCCACAACCTAAGCACCCTGCTCCTCAGCCTGAACAGCATGCGGCCCTTCCTGCCCGGCGAGGACGGCCGGAGATGATCGTAAGCTTTATTCCCGGTCGCGTCCGGCTCCGGCTGCCGGAACTGAAAAATCCGGTTCTGGCGGCGGAACTGCTCCCCCGGATTCGCGCCGTCCCCGGCGTCAGCGCCGCCGAGATAAAGACCCTTACCGGGAGCCTCCTTATCCAATACGATCCCCATATCCTGTCAACCGACCAGCTCATCGAGTTGGGCAAAGACCTGGCCCGGCAGGCGGGAATTGAGGGCAGTTTTTTTTCAAGCCCGGCAGGTTGATTAGTCTAAAGGGATCTTGGGGAATACGGCCCTTTGTGTGCCTGAGCGCCGGCCAAATAGCGGGCCATTTGGCCTTGTGTGGTTCATATTCTTTTCTCCCGGAGATTTTTCAAAATTCCGGTTTTGAGAGCGATGGCCCTTGACAATTAGTTTAATCTAACATAATGTTAGTTTAGTCTAATTTATAGGAGGTTCTTTATGAATATAAAGACTGGTTCGGTAATTCTGGCGGGGATCCTTATCTTGGCTGGCTGTGCCACGGTTCCGCCGGGAGATTCCGGCGCGGTTCAGCCTGAACCCGCAGCGAATCCTTTTGGAGCCTGGGCGGGGACGTGGAATAATTTTTATTCCTATTTTGAAAACCCCGGTCTGGACAGGGCCTACGCGGCGCTGGCGGAAAAGGAAGGCAAAACCCCTGCGGAGATCAAAGACCGGTATCTTAACGGTCCTACCTATCGCTGTGAAATCGCCGCCATGGGTATAGCGGGGGATACCATTACTTTCTACCGGGAACCTCAGAGTTCGGCGGGTTCAGCCAGCGGTGTTTTGTATAAGGCCGTATACGAGGACGGAGGGTATATGAACATCGGCGGCAGGAACTGGCGGCATTTTTACACAACCGACGGCATCCCCTACAAGTATTTGATCTTCCTGTCCGCCGAGGCGGACGAGCCGGGAGTCACCATGATGCACTTTCATTTCCGCTACGGGGCCGAGCCGGAAACGGTCAGGGATGCCGAAGGCTGGTACGCAACCATGACAGCCTTTGACAGCCCTCTTGAATTTATTGTTAACCACATGACCCATTAGGGGGGATTCCCATGGAACCGGCCGGTACCGGTGAAATTGAAAACGCGATCATACGGCACTGCAGCCCCATGCTCATGGGCTGTAAGCCCGCCGTCTTGTTTCCCTTTGACTCAGGAAAGCTGCGGAGGCTGCTGGGCCTTTTGCCTTCCCGCATCGGCTGCCAGGTAATCCGCGAGGAAAGGGGCAGGGTCCTGCTCTTCCTTTTTGACGGGGCGATGCTTGAACAGACCATTTTCCGCAGCCCGATCCGCGATGTCCTTATGGACATGGGGTATCCGTCCCGGCTTTCCCTTCCCCTTTTTCTCGCCCATCTCCAAAAACAATTTGAATGCCGCCGCTGCCCCCATGAGGTAGGGCTTTTCCTCGGCTATCCCCCGGATGACGTGTCCGGGTTTATCAAAAACCGGGGGGCCGGCTTCAAACTCTGCGGTCCCTGGAAGGTGTACGGGGACGTGGAAAAGGCAAAGGATCATTTCCGGGAATATGAACGCTGCCGGGAGTATATGAAGCGGTATATTGGAAAACAGAGCGGGCCGCTGTGAAGCCGGATCGGATTAACCGGCGTTTTGTTTGATGTTTGAAGGAGGACTGTATGGGAACAGGCAAACGAGGAAGGGCCCCCGGCGCCCGTAAGACCGGCATGGCCCGGCTTTGGGAGCTGGCGTTCCGCAAAAAAATCCTGATTACGGCGGCCTGTGTTTTTTCGGTAGCCAGTACGGCCCTTTCCTTCAGCCCCTTTATCGCCGTCTACTACCTTATCCGGGAACTGGTGACCCACTTTGCCGATTTGGGGGGCCTTGACCGGGCCTTCATGTTCCGCCTGGGCTGGCTTGCGGCGGGGGGCGCGGCGGCGGCGATTTTCCTTAATTTTATCGCCCTTATGTGTTCCCATGTGGCGGCCTTTACCACCCTCTATGACTTAAAACTGGAGTTTACCCGCCATATCGCCTCCCTGCCCCTGGGGTTCCACACGGAAAATTCCACCGGCAAACTGCGGAAGGTGGTGGACGAAAACATCGAAAAGCTGGAAGGCTTTATCGCCCACCAGCTTCCCGATCTGGCTGGTTCCGCCGCCATGCCGGTATTCACCCTGGTTATTCTCTTTGCCTTCGACTGGCGGCTGGCCCTGGCGAGCTTCGTTCCCATCATCATAAGCTACCTGATCCAGATGATCGGCATGGGCAGCAAGAACGCCCGGGTTTTCATCAACAAGTACCAGGATTCCCTGGAGGACATGAACAACGCGGCGGTGGAATACGTGCGGGGTATCGCGGTGGTCAAGGCCTTTAACCAGACCATCTACAG
>JAISBN010000036.1 GCA_031266175.1 Treponema sp.
GAGCCCCAGTTCGGTGAACTGATCCGCCGGGATGCCCCAGGCGGTTCGGGTTGCCGGGTCCATCACGCCGATCCAGTTGCGGCACATGATTATCTGATCCGTCCGGGGACCCGGCAGCCAGTTGTTTTTTTTTACCCATCCCTGTAGTAGCCATGATATGCCTCCTTACGCATATAGTTTCTATTCCATTCCGGCCCAGATTGATTCCATTCCGGGCCGGCCAGTTTTTAGCCATGGACCTGTTCATTCCCAAACCAGGAGCAGGGCATAGGCCGCGGCGTTATAGGTCTCGTTGCTAAGGGGGATGGGCGTTACCGCTCCGCCCGTTAGCTTCCATACCTTGGTGACAAGCATGGAGCCGCTGAATTCATCCCCCGCGGCGTAGAGATCGCTCCCGTCCACCGCAAGGGCAGTGGCCCTAGCGGGATTCGCCCCGTTGGTAAGGGCGGTGAATTCCGCGAATGTTCCGGCCGTCACCTTCCATACCTTGGCGGCATTCTTGGCGCCGTCGGATTCATACCCCCCGGCGTAGAGATCGCTCCCGTATACCGTAAGGGCATGAGCATAGGCGTTATTCGACCCGCTGGTAAGGGCGATGAACGTTACCGCCCCGTCCGTCAGCTTCCATACCTTGGCGACCGCCTTGGTACCGTCGGATTCAAACCCCGCGGCGTAGAGATCGCCCCCGTATACCTCAAGGGCATAGGCCTCGGCGCCATTCGGCCCGTTGGTAAGGGGGATGGGCGTTACCCCGCCGTCCATTAGCTTCCATACCGTGGCAACCGCCTTATTGGCGGCGTTGAATTCATACCCCGCCGCGTACCGGACAGGGCCGGGGAGGTAGCCGGGGCCGGAACCGCCGCAGCAGACTGCCAGGACCAGGACCAGCGCCCCGGCTAGGGCGGGAAAACCGAAGATTCTTTTCATACCGTATTCTTTTTTCTTGATTGATCTTGAGTGATATAAAAAACCGCCCCTAGTGCGGTTTTTGAGGACCTGGAGGATTTGAGATCTCGAGCTTTGGACGGATCTATCCCCTAAAAAGACCGGAGGGGGAAAAGGGCGAATTCATGGGGGAGGGGGGGGAGGGGCAATTTCCGCGCCAAGTTGGGCGAAACCGGCGAAAAAATCGGATTTTTTTCCGCGCTCGGTACCCGACAAGGGTTATTGCTCGTCATGGAAATACGATACCAAGAACCAGGGGGAGTTGTCAATGGCTAAAAAATCGGCATCCTTACCGATTAGCTTGTAGTTTGCTTTGCAAACTGCACCCTGCCCGCCAAAGGCGGGCAGGCAGGGGATACAGCGGCGTCCTTGGCAAGAGCCCGCTCGCCGGCTCGCGGGGGAGACCCGCTTCGCGGGCGCAACCGGCATCCAAGGTAAAGCCTTTAGGCTTTACCCCCTTTTTATATTAGTGCCTTGACAAGAGAGCCCGGCCGGCGTACGCTATGGGGTATGCGGGGATATGTCTTTATCCGCCTTATTGCGGTTTTTACGGCCCTGATTGCCGGGCTTATCGGCGTGGGGCTTGGGTTGTCTATTGCCGTGACGGGCAATATCGAAAACGAGGAAAACTATAAGCCCCTTAATCCCGCCCTGCCGACGAGGATTTTTGACGCCTCCGGGGAACTGGTTACCGAGTTTTCCGCGGATGAAAAGCGGGAACTGATTACCCTTAACGAGCTGCCCCGCCATCTTATTATGGCTGCCTTGGCCAGGGAAGATCCCGATTTTTATAACCACCGGGGGTTCAGCCTCCGGGCCATTGCCCGGGCGGCTTTCGGGTACCTGACGGGGCGTCCCCGGGGGGGAGGGTCCACCATCACCCAGCAGGTTGCGGGAACCCTCTATACCGACCGGCGGGAAAAAACCCTATCCCGAAAGATTCGGGAACTGTGGTGGGCCTTTCAGATGGAACGGCGCTATACCAAGAACGAAATCCTGGAAATCTACCTGAATTATATGATCATGGGGCCGGGAACCTACGGGGTGGAGGCGGCGAGCAAGTACTTTTTTAACCACAGCGCCCGGGATGTCAGCCTGGCGGAGGCGGCGGTCCTGGTGGTCCAGCTCTCCAGTCCTACCCGGTACAATCCCATCCAGAACCCTAACGAAGCCATGGACCGCCAGAAGGCGGTACTGGACAAGATGGTGGACCTTGGGTACGCCACCCGGGAAGAGGCGGACGAATCCTTTAAGGAGTACTGGGATTCCTTTGACTATACCCGGATAGGGCTTTCTTCCTATTTTGCCAGGGAAGACAAGGCCCCCTGGTTCAGTGAATACGTACGCCGGGAACTGGACAACCTGATGTACGGCGAAATGGACTACTACCGGGACGGTTACTCGGTTCAAACCACCCTGGATCTCCGGTTCCAGCAGCTGGCGGAAATGGAAATGGCCGCGGGGATCACCAAGGCCAACGGTCTGTACAAAAACAGTTCCGGTTTCGGCACCGCCAGGGCGGAGCGGGTATACGTACCCCTGGCAAACATGCTCAGCCTGATTTTCAATATAGAAGACATCTATGCCACCATCGAACATCAGGACGAAGCCAAGGCGGTGAACAAATACAGCAAAAACCTCAATCCTACGGTAGATTTGCTTTCCCTGGTCTTTGACATACCGGAGATCAAGCCCGTTACCGCCGCCGCCTACCGGCGTCTGAAATCGGTAACCGAAGAAAGCGTGGTGGAAGGGGCGCTGGTGGTGCTGGAAAACGACACCGGCCAAATCAAGGCGATTGTGGGGGGCTCGCAGTACAACGAAACCAACCAGCTTATCCGGGCAACCCAGGCCCGGGTTATGCCCGGCAGCGCCTTTAAGCCCCTGTATTACTCGGCGGCCATTGATTCCCGGAAATTTACCATGTCCACCCTTATTTACGATTCCCCGGTTATGTTTTACGCCGCCACGGGGGAACCCTATGTCCCCAACAACTACCAGGGAACCTGGCGGGGCCCGGTACTGCTCTACGAAGCCCTGGGGCTTTCCCTTAACATTCCGGCCCTGAAGGTGCTGGACGGCATCGGCTTTGACGCCGCCATAGACCGGTCGGCGGCCCTGCTGGGAATTACGGATTCCGCGGAAAAGGTCAGAACCTTTCCCAGGGTGTATCCCATGGGGCTGGGTATCATCGCCGTCTCTCCCCTCTCCATGGCCCGGGCCTTTGCGGTGTTTGCCAACCAGGGCCGGGCGGTAACTCCCTATGCCATTACAACCGTGGAAGACCGGGACGGAAAAATCATCATCGACTATGAACAGGAAATCCGGATGCGGGAAGAAAATATGGGCGGGGACATCCAGATAATCACCCCCCAGAACGCCTATATGATGACCCGGCTCCTGGCCAAGGCTATCGAAATGGGCACCCTGGCCTCCGGTTCGGGGTACGGCGCAAAGCTCAACGTAAAAGACGACAAGGGGGTTACCTACCGGATTCCCGCGGGGGGCAAAACCGGGACCAGCCAGAACTGGGCCGACGCGTGGACCGTGGGCTTTACCCCGTATTATACCATCGCCATCTGGTTCGGCTTTGACAAGGGAGGAAACTCCCTGGGAATGAACGTTTCCGGTGCTTCCCTGGCCGGTCCCATCTGGGGCAATCTGATGCAGGAATATAACCAGAATCTGCCCCGGCGGGATTTCCCCAGGCCTTCGGGCATTGTGGACGCCGTGGTATGCAGGTCTTCGGGACTGCTCAGAAACCCCAGCTGTCCGCCGGGAATTTCCCTAAGCTTCCTGGCGGGAACGGTTCCCACCGAGTACTGTGACCAGCACGGGGAGGCTGTCCTCGACATGCTCCCCGGCGGCATGCTGAATTTACGGAGAACCGGCGGGATCGGCGGCAGCGCTCCGCCTCGGATTGACAGCGGCGGCGGCGAAACCCGGATGCCGTCCATACCGCCGGAGCTGCAGTCTGTTCTGGACGCTCTCGATTCAGAAATGGACGGGGATCTGCCCGAGTATGATCCGTTAACCGATTGATCGGCTGATTGAGACAGATCATGCGATGACTGCTGTTCTTGCCCGCATCCGCAGCTCCATTGAAAGCCTTATTAACAGGACCGGATTCGGCATTCGGACCAAGCTGATCATCATCTTTGTGATCATCAAGGTAATTCCCCTGCTGATTCTTGCCGTCCTGGCCTGGCGGCAGGCCTTTAACCTGGGAAAAATACTTGACCGGCACAGCGAAGAATTTATCGCCGCGGCGGGCAGCGCGTTAAGCAATACCGGCGAAATCGCGGTGAACGATTCGGTCAAAGCCCTGAACGACGGCGCTACCGAAAACATAGAGCGGATGAGCACCGATCTGGCCGCCAGGGTGGCGGATTTCCTGTATGACCGGGACAGGGATATCCTCTACGCCGCGGGGCTGTCCCCTTCGGCGAACCTTTACCGCCACTTTATCCGGAACAAAACCGGCGCCCTAGTAAAGCCCCGGGAATGGATCCTTTCCCCGGATCAAAACTCCTGGGTTCCCGGGGATGCCCTGGAAGAGGGGATTGTTACCGTCTCCTCCAACAGCGAAAACAATACGGGGTACCGTAACAGGCCGCCGGACATATTCCGTACCGAGGAACGGCCCCTCTTTCTGGAAATGACCTTTATTGATACCTCGGGCAATGAGATCATCAAAGTAAGCGCGACCCCCGGCTGGGATACGGCCCTTAGGAATATCGCGGACCGGCGGAATACCTATGTGCGGGCGGAAAGCTACTGGAACGAGCTTTCCGGACTAAAACCCGGCGAAATCTACGTATCCGACGTGATAGGCGCCTATGTGCCCTCCCGCTTAATCGGCATGTACAACCCCGCCAATGTTTCCGAACGGGGTCTTGACTGGCAGCCGGAGGAAGAAGCCTACGCGGGCCGGGAAAATCCCAACGGAAAACGCTTTAAGGGAATTATCCGCTGGGCCGCGCCGGTGGTGCAAAACGGAATCCGGACAGGCTATGTAACCCTGGCCCTTGATCACGATCACATCATGGAGTTTACCGATCACATAACCCCCATGAACGAACGGTATGTGGAGCTGCCCAGCGCCTTTGAGGGAAACTACGCTTTTATCTGGGATTACCGGTGCCGCAGCATCTGCCACCCTCGGCACCATTCCATTGTGGGGTACAATCCCGAAACGGGAGAGCCGGAAGTCCCCTGGCTGGAAGAAAGCATTTATCAGGCATGGCAGGAAAGCGGAAAAAGCTATACCACGTTTATCGGGGATGTTCCCGTCTTCCAGGACCAGAGCCGGGACAAAAAGCCCGCGGCGGAACTGACCAGGGCGGGGCTGGTGGGCCTGGACGGACGTTATCTGAACAACGCCCCCCAGTGTAGGGGCTGGTTCGATCTGACCAGGGAAGGAGGATCTGGTTCGTTCCTGATCCTGTGGAGCGGGATCTGGAAACCCAATACCGCCGCCGCTATCCGGTACTATACGGGAAACTACGGAAAAACCAAACGGGGTTTCGGTTTTGTGGCCATCGGGGCGGGCCTGGAAGACTTTCAGCGTCCCGCCCGGGAAACGGAAAAAGTACTGGACCGGGTCATTTCCCAGGCCGAAACGGATTTGACCAGCGCGGGCAAAAAAACCCGGGAGCTGATCTCCCGTAACCTGTTTAATACCACCATATCCCTGGCCGGATCCGCGGGGTTTATGATACTGCTGGTGGTCCTCGTCGCTTTCTGGATGGCAAACATCCTGACCCGGAGCATCAACGTTCTTATCTCCGGCATATCCCGGTTCCGTTCCGGCGAGCGGCAGTTCCGCTTTAACTCCCGGGCCAGGGATGAAATAGGGGTTCTGGCCGATTCCTTTGACGCGATGGCGGAAAGCCTTAACGCGTCCCTCAAGGGACCCATAGTCATTACTACCAGGGACCAGGAAATTATCTATGTGAATGAGGACGGCCTTAAACTCATTGACAAACCTTTGGAAGCGATCAAGGGCAAACCCTACGGCGAAATAAGCGTCTACCCCGCGAATACGCCCTACGATCCCGTGGCCGCGCTGGAGGAAAACCGGGAGGCGGAAGTACTGTACCTTCCCGGTACGGATCAGTATGTGCGGGGCAGCGCTTCCTGGCTTACCGGCCCATCGGGAGAAAAAACCGGCTATATCATCGCCTCCATGGACGTGACCGCCCTTATCCGGGTGCAAAAGCAGCTGGAAAAGGCCGTGGCAGAGGCGAATACCGCCAACCGGCACAAGGGCGATTTCCTGGCCCGGATGAGCCACGAGATCCGTACCCCCATGAACGCCATTATAGGAATGACGGAAATCGTTAAAAAGAAAATCACCGGCGGCGCCCCGGAAGAGGTTCAGTCCGACCTTCGGCAGATCGAAGCGTCTTCCCAGCATCTTTTAAGCCTGATCAACGATATTCTGGATGTTTCAAAAATCGAAGCGGGTAAGATAGAACTAAGCTATGAAGAAACCGATGTAACGGTCCTTGTCCAAACCGTCGAAACAATTATCCGTTCCCGGTGTGAAGAGAAAAACATCAATTTTGAAACCACCTGCAATCTGGCGGAGCCTTCGTTCTACCTGATCGATCCCCTGCGCCTTCGCCAGGTACTGATCAACCTCCTGGGGAACGCGGTCAAATTTACCCCCGACGGCGGAACCATCGCTTTCCTGGTGGAAGAAAAGGAAAAGACCGCGGACAAAACCACCGTTCATTTCATGATCCGGGACACCGGGATCGGCATATCAAAAGAAGCCCGGGGGTTCCTGTTCGAGCCCTTTGAACAAACATCCCCGGATATTTCCAAACGGTACGGCGGAACCGGCCTGGGGCTTGCCATCTCCCGGAGTATCGTACGGCTTTTCGGCGGCGATATTACCGTGGAAAGCGAGGAAGGCCGGGGAAGCGTTTTCAGTTTTGCTCTTGCCTTATGTCCCTGCGCGGCGCCCCGGAAAGACGGCATAATCCGGGACGCTTCGGGAAAGCTGGCCGGAAAACGGGCCCTGCTGGTGGACGACGTCCCCATCAACCGGATAATTGTGGCAAACCTGCTGGAATACACGGGCCTTGTTATTGACGAAGCGGATAACGGCAAAACGGCGCTTGAAATGTTCAAAGCGTCCGCTCCCCATACCTACGACATTATCTATATGGATGTACAAATGCCCGTGATGGACGGCTACGAAGCTACCGCCGCGATCCGCGCCCTGGACAGAGCCGACGCGGCCGTTCCTATTGTAGCCCTGACGGCCAACGCTTTTAGGGAAGATGTTGACAAGGCCGCCGCCGGCGGCATGAACGCCCATCTGGCAAAGCCCATCGAAATAGACAAATGCATTGAAACAAGCTTCCGTCTTTTAAAGCTCTAGTACCTTGTCCCGCGCTGTCGACAACCTGGCCCGCGTTGTCAATTCCGAATTCAAAAATAACCACGGACAGACACAGACCAACACGGACAAAAGCAAAGATTTGGAACAACAGGTCCGCGTTTGTCCGTATGGTCCGCGGTTTAACCACGGACAGACACCGGGCGGGCAGCGTGGGGATGTTCCCCGGATGTTCCCCCGCCGGATGAACCGTTTAGGCGTTCGGATACTTCATCCGGTTCTTAGCGCAGGACGATGGCGTTGGCAGAGCCGGATGTCTTGGTACGGAAGGCCTGCCACTTACCGTTGAGCCAATAACCGGGACTCCCGCTATTCCCGCCCGCGATATACACATCGGAACCGGATACGGCGATGGCATTGGCATAACCACCCCATGTCCCGGTAACAGGGAGGGTTACCTGTGAGCCGTTGAGCCAGTAGCAGGGCGTACCCGTACTGTACTCCCTGTCGCGCTCTTCACCCACGACATACACATCGGAACCGGATACGGCGATGGCGGTGGCGGTGGTGCCCAGCCCGGTACAATAGAGGTCGTGCCGCTCGCCGTTGAGCCAGTAACAGGGCGTATACTTCGTATAATAACCGTTGTAGGTGTTGCCGGAGCCCGCGATATATACATCGGAACCGGATACGGCGATGCCGGCAGCGACGCCTTTCCCGTTAACGGGGAGGAGTACCTGCGCGCCGTTAAGCCAGTAACAGGGCTTGTCCCCATCATTGCCCGCGATATACACATCGGAACTGGATATGGCGATGGCGCGGGCGGAGCTGCGTGTCCCGGTAACAGGGAGGGCCTGCCACACGCCGTTAAGCCAGTACCCGGGCGTATTCCCATCACTGCCCGCGATATACACATCCGAACCGGATACAGCAATAGCGATGGCCCTGTCGGAATAGGGTGCTCTGGCAAAAGAGAGGGCCTGCCCCGCGCCGTTAAGCCAGCAACCGGGCTTCGTTCCCTCCTGGCCGAAGGACTCGAAACCCGCGATTAACACATCGGGGCCCTTACCTCCCGTGGGCTGCCCGTAGGCGGTAAAGGCCGCGATCAGAGCTACGGCCGCCAGGGCCGTCATCCGTTGGTAAAGCGTCGTTTTCATCCTATCTAAACCTCCTGTAATCATGTATTTGTCATGAAAAACACCTTACTATGGAGGAGGCGGGCTGTCAACGGTAATTCCGAATTCAAAAATAACCCCGGACAGACACAGACCAACACGGACAAAAGCAAAGATTTGGAACAACAGGGCCGTGTTTTTCCGTGGGGGTCCGTGGTAAACCTTCTTCGATTGCACGGATGCCGACTTCAACGGCGTCGAAGGTGACCGGTTCCCTGGCGCGGCGGGTAAAGATGTAGTGTTTCAGGCCTCCCCATCTTAAGACGCGGCCTTCAAGTCTTAAGACAGAGCCTTCAAGTCTTAAGACATTGAGCCGCGCGGGCCAAACGCGGCCCCTGGCCGGCCACATGCCGCTCCCGCAAATTTGGTGCCCGGCCCGCGTTGGCAATTCCGAATTCAACCACAGACCTTACGGACAGAACGGACAAACGCGGACAAAATATATCTTTGGAAACCAGAAGTCCGTGTTTTCCGCGTGGTCCGTGGTTTAACCACGGACCAACACGGACAAAAGCAAGGTACCAAGGGCCTATCGTTCCGTTTTCTTTTCAAAATGGGAAAATTCCATGGAAAAGGTGGCCCGGCCCTGGCTGACGGACCGGAGGGCGGTCATAAAACCAAACATCTTTGCCATGGGAGCGGCGGCTTTTATCTCGTCGGCGCCGCCCCTGGAATCCATGTTCAGAACCTGCCCTCCCCGCTGGGTAACAAGGCTCATCACGTCCCCCACCGATTCCTTGGGAGAAAAGAGGTCCACCGCCATCACGGGCTCCAGCAGCAGGGGTTCCGCTCCCCGGGCGGCCTCGTCAAAGCCCATGCTGGCGCAGGCCTCGAAGGCAAGCTCCGTTCCGGTAAGCTCCGAGTATTCCATGCCGGTAAGGGTAACCCCGATGTCGATACAGGGATACCCCAAAAGTATGCCGGAATCCATGGCCCCCCGGACGCCCCGTTCAACGGCCTCAAAAACAGGTTCCGGTATCCGGCCGGAGTCCCTGACCGCGGAGGAGTACCTGTTGCCCGAACCCCGGGGCAGGGGTTCCAGTTTAAGGGTAAGCCCGGCGGCGTTTTCTTTGCCCGCGATAATCCGGGAGAATTTTTCCGTCCGCTCCACGGTTTTTCCGATCGATTCCCGGTAGGTAACCTGGGGGTTTCCCACCCGGGCCTTGAGCCCGTAGTCTTTAAGGATTTTGGTAACCAGCACGTCCAGGTGGAGTTCCCCCATGCCGGAAATGATAAGCTGGCCGGTTTCCTCGTTTTCCCTGGCGGTAAAAGTGGGATCCTCCCTGGAAAGGATATCCAGAATGTCCTTAAGCTTATCTCCCTCGGAGATGGTCTGGGGTTCCAGCGAAACGGAAATAACCGGCTCGGGAAACTGCATGGTATCCAGCAGTACCGGCCATCCTTCGCTGCCGATGGTATCCCCGGTCTGGGCCAGCTTCATTCCGATAATCACCCCGATGTCCCCCGCGGAAAGACCGTCCAGGGGTTCCGACTTGTTGGAATGCATCCTGAGGATCCGGTTAGCCCGTTCCCGCTTGCGCTTTCCCACATTGTAAACCGCCGATCCGCTTTTAAGGGTTCCCGAATACATCCGTACATAGCAGAGGCTTCCCGCTTCGCGGTCGTGCTGTATCTTAAACACCAGGCCCAGGGGAGTGCCCGCGGGATCGCAGGGCACTTCCACGGCCTCTTCCTTTTTAAGATGCCGCCCCGCCGCGGGCCCGACTTCGTCCGGCGCGGGAAGATAATCCACCGCCGCGTCAATCAGGGGCTGGACCCCCATATTGCGCCGGGAAGCTCCCGCCAGGACGGGAAGGAGTTTTCTGCCCAGCACCGCCCTCCGCAGCTCCGTCCTGATAAGTTCTTCGGGGATACCCTCCCCGGCCAGGTATTTTTCCGTTACCGCGTCGGATACCGCGGAAAGGGCGTCAATCAGCTTTTCCCGCCATTCCCGGGCCTGGGCCAGGCGCTCTTCCGCCACGGCGCTTCTTTCGACAAGTTCCCCGCCGTTTCCTCCCCAGCGCAGCTCTTCCATTCCGATAAGATCAACGACCCCTTCAAAGGCGCTTTCTTTGCCCAGGGGAAGCTGCAGGGCAACGGTTTCCATCCCCAGTTTTTCCCTGATATCCGCAAGGACCTGAAAAAAATCCGCCCCCGTCCGGTCCATCTTATTGACATACGCGATGCAGGGTACCCGGTACCGTTCCGCCTGCCGCCAAACGGTTTCGGTCTGGGGTTCCACTCCCTTGACGGCGTCGAGGATCGCCACCGCCCCGTCCAGAACCCTTAAGGATCGTTCCACCTCCGCGGTAAAATCTACATGACCCGGGGTGTCGATAATGTTGATCTGACAGGGCTCTTTGTCGTTTTCGTTCCGCTTCCAGTAGGTGGTGGTGGCGGCGCTTTGAATAGTAATTCCCCGCTCCTGTTCCTGTTCCATCCAGTCCATGATCGCTTCGCCGTTGTCCACTTCCCCGATACGGTGGCTCTTGCCGGTATAAAAAAGGATCCGTTCGGTGGTGGTTGTTTTTCCCGCGTCAATATGGGCCATGATGCCGATGTTGCGCATCAAAGGGAGCTTCATGGGGGGTATTGTAACAGTTTGACCGGGGGCGTACAATGGGTGGCTATGGACGATGAACTTTCCTACGTGATGGTAACTCCCTATACGATAGCCAAAAGCAGAACCGGCGGGGTCATAGCCCGGCTGCTTTCCAGGCTGGATATTGAACTGGCCGGCGCGCAGATATTTATTCCCGACGAAGCCTTTGTCCGGGACTACTCCCGGCTTCTGCGGGAGCAAAACACCACCAGCGATCTTACCCTGCTGGCGGATTACGCGGAGCGGAATTTTATTTCCGGCGGAAGGGCCCACCGGATTCTGATCCTTTTGTTCAAAGGCCCGGACGCCTGCCGCAAGCTTTCGGATATTTGCGGAGCCCTCTATGCGGAAAACCGGGGCATTGAATCCCTTACCGGCGAGACTATCAGGGATACCTACGCGGATCTTATTTTTGATCCCGGGAATCCGGAAAGGGTTACCTATTTTGAACCGGCGGTCCTTACCCCCAGAAATCAAAAAGACGCCGGCAAGGATCTGGCGCTGATATCCCGGTTTTTCGCGGACAGGGAAAATATCGTTACCAACATGGAGTATCCCGATCCTGCCAGAATTGAGCAGACCCTGGTGATCCTGAAGCCCGACAACTGGATGTACGCTTCTTCAAAACCGGGAACCATCATCGACATGTTTTCCCGGACCGGCATGCGGATTGTGGGAATCAAGATCCATCAATTTTCCCTGGAAGAGGCCCTGGATTTTTACGGCCCGGTGGAAAACGCCCTCAAGGAAAAACTTGCCCCCGTATTCGGGGCGAAAGCCCTGGAACTGCTGGAAAAACAATTCAACATAACCTTAAGCGGCGCTGCCAAAACAAGCCTTGTTGAAAACTTCGGCAGGGAGTACGCGCAGAGCCAGTTCAGGGACATTGTTGAGTTCATGTCCGGAAAACGTCCCGGCCGGTCCGGAGACTGCAGGGACGTGAAAACGATGATCCTGGTCTACGAAGGGGAAGGGGCCATACAAAAAATTCGGGAAGTGCTGGGCCCCACCGATCCGCTCAAAGCGCCGGGCGGCACGATCCGCAGGGAGTTCGGCAGCAACGTGATGGTAAACACCGCCCACGCTTCGGATTCGGCGGAAAGCTTTAACCGGGAACAGGCAATCGTAAAGATCCACGAAAATTCCCTGCGGAACATTATTGCCGAATACCTGGCCTTGTCCTAAACGCCCTCCCCGTGGTACATTGATCCCCGGCGGATTATCCTCCGCAAGCCTTCCAGGTCAAGCCGGGGTGGTGGAATGGTAGACACCGGGGACTTAAAATCCCCTGGCCGCAAGGCCGTGTGAGTTCAAATCTCATCCCCGGCAAAGGATGCAGGGCGTTAAGCCGTGCGGCAAAGGAAACCATGATTCCCTATATAGATACCCATGCCCATCTTTCCATGTTAGAACGCCGGGGCGTTGATCCCCACCGGACCCTGAGCGGCCTCTTTGCCGGGGCCTTCGCCGGCATTATCGACATCAGCCTGGACCCGGGGGATTTGCCGGCCCGGGTCCGGGAATTTTCCCGGTACCCGGCGGTGCGGTTTGCCAGCGGACTGTGGCCCCGCAGGGAAGTTATCGAGGACCGGACGGCGCTGGTAGCCGCGCTGGAAAGGGACATCGCTGCCGTCCGCGGCGGCGCCGCCGCTGTCCAAAGCGTCGACAACGCCAACGCCGCTTCGGCGGAGCTGGTCTGCGCCCTGGGGGAATTCGGGCTGGACCACCACTGGAACGGAGAGGACCACGTTCCGGGGGGCAGCGCCGATACCGCGGGGGAACGGGAACTGATGGAAATGCAGATGGACCTGGCCCGGCGGCTTTCGCTCCCCGTGATCATCCATTCCCGGGACGCCCCCGAAGAGACCGCGGAAATTCTGAAACGCTGTCCGGAAGTAAGCGGCGTGATACACTGCTTCTCCTACGGGGCGGAGGAAGTAAAAACCTTTCTGGACCTGGGGTATTTTATTTCCTTCGCGGGAAACCTGACCTACAAAAACGCCGGGAACATCCGGGACGCCTGCGTCCTGGTTCCCGCCGGCCGTATTCTGCTGGAAACGGACTGTCCCTTTCTGGCGCCGGTTCCCCACAGGGGAAAGCCCGCCCATCCGGGCATGGTAGAAGAAACCTACGGGCTTGCGGCGGAACTGCGGAAAACAACCGTTGAAGCCCTGGCGGAGCAGGCGGCGCAAAATACCGCCGCCCTTTTCGGCGTAAGGTTTTAACCGCCGCCGCGCAAGGGACGGAAGCGGCAAGATCCGCCGGGTACAATACCCGCGGCGGACCAGGCGCGCAAGCCCGGGGAACCGTTCCCGGCGCGGCCTTACCTCTAAAAAGCCTCAGGACTCGGGCAGGGCGATGGCCAGCACTTCCTCAAACCGTTCCACCGGGTGAAAGTGGATGCTCTTTTTGACATGATCGGGAATATCGTCCAGGTCCCGGAGGTTCTGCTTGGGGATAATAATGTCCCGCACCTGGTTGCGCCGGGCGGCTACCGTTTTTTCCTTGAGACCGCCGATGGGCAGCACCTGGCCGGTCAGGGAAAGCTCGCCGGTCATGGCAAGCTGCCCGGCAACGGGCTTTCCCCGGAGGAGGGAAAGCAGGGCGGTAGCCATGGTGATCCCCGCGGAGGGTCCGTCCTTGGGAGTTGCCCCTTCGGGGATATGAAGGTGGATCTGATTTTTTTCAAACCACCCGGGATCAACCCCGTATGTTTCGATCCCCGTTTTCCGGGCCACGGTCATGGCAATGGAGGCGCTTTCCTTCATGGTGTCCCCCATTTTGCCGGTCATGATCATGCCGTCCTTGCCGGGGGATGCCACCGCTTCAATAATCAGCGTGTCCCCGCCCATACTGGTCCAGGCCAGTCCCAGGGACATGCCGGGCCTGTCGGCTTTTTTAACCACATCCTCGGGGAAGATCGGCTTACCCAGGTGTTTTTCCACGGCCTTTTTGTCAACGGCAAAATTCATCCCGGCCTGAGGCCCGGGAGCGGCCGGGGCCGTTTCCCCGGCTCCGCCGGGCCGCCGGGCCGCCGCTTCCGCTTCTTCCACGATCTGAATCGCCAGCTTCCGGTGAATTTTATCCAGGTTCTTTTCAAGGTTCCGGACCCCCGCTTCCCGGGCATAACCGTTGGCGATGTGGAGCAGGCTGTCCTTGGTATACCGTACCTGGCTCTTTTTAAGGCCGTTCTTTTCAAGGCTCTTGGGCACCAGGTAACGTTTGGCAATCTCCAGTTTTTCCGTATCAATATAACCGGGCAGTTCAATGATCTCCATGCGGTCAAGCAGGGGCGGCGGAATCGTGTCCAGGGTATTGGCGGTGACGATAAAAAATATCCTTGAAATATCAAAGGGCAGATCCAGGTAATGATCCCGGAAGGAAAAATTCTGTTCCGGATCCAGCACTTCCAGCAGGGCCGAAGCGGGATCCCCCTGGTAGCTTACGCCCATCTTGTCAATCTCGTCGATCATGAATACCGGATCCTTAGTCTTGGTGATCTTAAGCCCCTGGATGATCTTGCCCGGCATGGCCCCGATATAGGTCCGCCGGTGGCCTTTGATTTCCGCCTCGTCCCGCATGCCACCGACGGAAAAACGGAAAAATTCCTTCCCCAGGGCCCGGGCAATGGAACGGCCGACGCTGGTCTTTCCCACCCCCGGCGGACCGGCCAGGCAGATTATTGAGCCCACGGGATATTTGTCAAAACTCCGCCCCTGGACGGGACGGTCCGATTTGCCGGGCTGATCCGCTTTACCGGTTTTACCGGCTTTTTTTACCTCCCCGGTCCGCAGTTTTCTGACCGCCAGGTATTCGGCGATACGATCCTTCACGTCCTTTAAACCGTAGTGGTCCGCTTCAAGAATTTCCCGGGCGGCGGCAAGGTCAAAGTTTTCCTGTCCCGGTTCGTTCCAGGGCAGGCTTACAATCACATCCAGGTAATTCCGGGTTACGGTAAATTCCGCCGAATTGGGTTCCATCAGGCTGAACTTTTCCAGTTCCTGATCCACCGCTTCCTTGATCTCCCCTTCAAAGTGGAAGGCGTCGATTTTTTCCTTAAAGCGCTGGTACTCGGAACTTTTCGCGTCGGTGGTCATCCCCAGTTCGGTTTTGATTGCCTTGAGTTCTTCCTTAAGAAAATAATCCCGCTGGGACTTTTCGATCCGTTCGTTAATTTCCTTCTGGATCTTTTTCTGGATCCGCAGAAGTTCCTGTTCTTTTTTGATAAATACCAGGATCTGCTCCATCCGTTTGCGGACATTGAGCATTTCCAGAATCTTCTGCTGATCCACCTTGTCGATATTAAGGATACTGGCGATAAAGTCGGCGATCTTGCCGGGATGATCGATGTTGATCATGTTAAGCCGCATCTCTTCGGAAAAAAGGGGATTATTCTCGGATATCTGCTTCATCTCCGATATGAGCGCCCTGGTAAGGGCCTTGACCTCGGAAGTTTCGTCTTCCTCGTCCTCCAGATATTCCACCGCCCCCACAATGGGCGCGGTATCGTGGAGGTGCTTTTTGATCCTGAAGCGCTTCAGGGTGGAGATAAAGATGTTGACCCCCCCGTCGGGCAGGTTGATTTTCTTGACGATCTTGGCCGCGGTCCCCACCCGGTAAAGATCGGTAATGGAGGGATTTTCCGTCTCGTTCTGGAGCATCACCAGACCGATAAGGCCGTTGCCGGACACCGCCTCGTCGATTACTTTAACGTCCGGCGGATTCCCGATCATGATGGGGGTAAAAATCCCTGGGAAAATGGGCCGCCCCATCAGGGCGACCAGGGGCAGTTTGTGGGGAAGCATCTGATCGATGGGTACAACGCTCTGTTCAGCCATGGATTACCTTCTTTTTCTGTTTTATACAGGGCAAATTATGCCTTAAATATCGCAAAAACCGGCGTAAAAGGCAAGAATTTTACCTAATGAAGAGAGAAAAGAGGACCCCGGAGCGGGAAAAGGCGGGGTCCTTGACATTTTTTCCCCGCCGCCCTATGATATGACAAACGGGGAGCTGCGGCATTTTGCGGGGCAAAATGCCTTGAAGAACCGGCGCTGTATAGCGCTGTTCTTCAGGTGCGGCTGAGAGAAAGCGGCCTTACGCTTTAAACCCTTGAACCTGATCCGGGTAATGCCGGCGGAGGGAAAAGCGGGATGCCGCCTGCGGGGCTGCCGCCTTTGGAAAAAACCTCCCCCTTATCCGGGAGGTTTTTATTTGTACGATTTATTTGTACACCAGGGAGGCATGTATGTCCGAACAACAACCCGAAGCAAGCTTGGCTGTCCAGGTGCTGCCAAAGACCGCCGACCCCGAAGAGCTTATCCGCATCGTGGACGCGGTTATCGCCTACATCAGGGGAACGGGGCTTAACACCTTTGTGGGGCCCTTTGAAACCACCGTGGAGGGGAGCTTCGACCGGCTCTGCGAAATCGCCCAGGAAGCCCAGCTTATCTGTATCCGGGAAGGGGCCGGATCGGTTTCCGCCTATATGAAGTGGGCCTACTGCCCCGGCGAAGGGGTCTGGTCCATCGGGAAAAAAACCGCAAAACATGGAAACTAGGCGCGGCCCCGGAGCGGCGCTGCCGGGGGTGGTCCTGATTCTGGTATGGCAGGGGATAAGCGCCCTGGGCCTGGCGCCGGGCTTTATGCTGCCCAGCCCCGTGCAGGTGGCCCTGGCTTTCGGGCGGGATCTTCCCCTGCTCGCGGGACACCTCCTCCGCACCCTGGAAGAGGCCGGGGCGGGGCTTGCCCTGGCCCTGGTCTTCTCGTTCATCCTGGCCCTGGTCATGGACGCGAACCCCTTCTGTAAAAAAGCGGTGTCTCCCCTCCTTACCCTGACCCAGACCGTGCCCACCATCGCCCTGGCGCCCCTTCTGATCCTGTGGATGGGATACGGCTCCGCTCCCAAAATCGCCCTGGTGTTCCTGACCTGTTTTTTTCCCATGACCGTTGGTCTGGCGGGGGCCTTCGCCGGAGCGGACCAGGACGAACTAAAACTCCTCGCTTCCATGGGGGCAAGCCGGGCCCAGCTGTACCGGTATATCAAAATCCCCCAAAGTCTGCCCGGTTTTTTTTCGGGTCTGCGGATTTCCGCTTCCTATTCGATTATCGGAGCGGTAATCGCCGAATGGCTCGGCGGCGACGCGGGCCTGGGGGTGTACATGATCCGGGTACGAAAATCCTATTCCTTTGACCGGATGTTCGCCGCCATCGTCCTGGTGGCCCTTCTGAGCATGGCCCTTCTGAAGCTGGTGGACCGGATCGAAAAAGCGGCCATGCCCTGGAGGACGGCCTCGGGACCGCCATGAAGGCGGTCCTGGTGGGACTGCCCTGGGGCTTGTTAAAGGATAACCCGCGTTTATAACGCTTTTACTATTTTTTTACTATAAAACAAGGAGAACCGTATAATGAAACCGATTAAACCGATGATGCCGCTGGTTCTGGCGGCGCTGTCCGCCCTGTTGTTCTGCGGATGCGGCAAGGGCGTTAACAACAACGGTGGAGAAAACGGACCGGAAAGGATCCGCTTTGTCCTGGACTGGTCGCCCAACACAAACCATACGGGGCTTTACGCCGCCCAGGACCGGGGATGGTTTGCGGAGGAAAATCTGGCGGTGGAGATCCTCTCGCCGCCGGAAGACGGGGCGCTGCTGCTCCTGGGTTCGGGCCGGGCGGAATTTGCCGTGGACGTCCAGGAAGGCCTGGGGCCCGCCATCGGCCGGGAGGATCCCCTGCCGGTACAGGCGGTGGCCGCGGTGATCAGCCACAACAGCTCGGGACTGATGTCCCTTACATCCGCCGGAATAAAGCGGCCCCGGGATCTGGCGGGAAAACGTTTTGCCTCCTGGGGAACGCCCCTGGTAACGGCGGTGATCCGGGACATCGTGGAAGGGGACGGCGGCGATTTTGCCGCGGTAAAAATGATCCCCAACAACGCGGTGGACGCGTTTTCCGCGCTGGAAACCGACGTGGACTCAATCTGGATCTACTATGCCTGGGACGGAATCGCCGCGGAAATCCGGGGAACGGAAACAGACTTTCTTGACCTGGGCACAATCAATCCCGAACTGGATTTTTATACCCCGGTGATTGTCGTCAACACCGACTGGGCCGACGCCCATCCCGAAACGGCAAAACGATTCCTCAAGGCCCTGAGCAGGGGCTATGAGTTTGCCATGGCAAACCCCGGCGAAGCCGCGGACATACTCCTTAAATACGCGCCGGAGCTGGACGCCGCCCTGGTCCGGCGGAGCCAGGACTACCTCGCCTCCCGTTACCGGGGGGACGCGCCCCGCTGGGGAGAAATCGACGAAAGACGCTGGAGCGCGTTCTACCAATGGATGTACCAGCGGCGGCTTCTGGACAAGGACATAGGAAGCGGCGGGTTTACCAACGGGTATCTTCCGTAAGGTTTCGCGTAACGTCATGGCGTTTATGCCGGAACCGGTTTTCTTTTGCCGGAACATCACCAAAACCTACCAGGGCCAGGCCGTTATCCGGGGAATCGATCTGGACCTTCCCCGGGGAGGGATCATCTCCCTGGTGGGCCCTTCGGGCATAGGAAAAACCACCCTCTTCAATATCCTGGCGGGGGTGGACCGGGCGGACGAAGGGCGCATCGTCCTTAACGGCCGGGACATTACCGGGATTTCCGGCAGGGTAAGCTACATGATGCAGAAGGATCTGCTGCTGGAATACCGGACCGTGCTGGACAACGTGATCCTGCCCCTGGTCATCAAAAAAACATTCGGCGACGGATTTTTCCGGGGCCTTAAAACAGCCCGGGACTACGCCGCCTCGTTTTTTGAAACCTTCGGCCTGGGGGGATGCGAACACAAGTATCCCCGGCAGCTCTCCGGGGGAATGAGGCAGCGGGCCGCCCTCCTGCGGACCTGCATGCAAAACTACCGGGGCCCGGACTCTTCCGCGGAGAAAGGCCGGAAGCCGGCCGTAGATACGGCTGCCGGGGACGAAAACGGCGGCGCTCCTTCCCCCTCCGTCATCCTGCTGGACGAACCCTTTTCCGCCCTGGACGCCCTGACCCGCGGAACCATGCAGGCCTGGTTTCTTGACATAGGACGGACCATGGAACTGTCGTCCCTCTTTATCACCCACGACGTGGAAGAGGCGCTTATCCTTTCCGACCGGGTGTACGTCATGACCGCGGAAAAAGTCCGGGGGGAAGACTCGGCCAAAGGGCCCGGCAGGATCAGCGCGGTCTTCGACAGTCCCGGCCGGAAAAACAAGGACTTCTCCCTGACGCCGGAATTTACGGAGCTCAAAAAACGGATCCTGCGCGCGGTTGAGCGTACCGGGGAATAAGCCGCCGTACCGTTTACTTGTTCAATCCGTATAAAGAAAATCCGCTTTCGTGTATTTAAAGACATCCTTCATAGTAGTGCCAGACGAAACATAGTATATGGAAAATGTTTTATATAACCTATTTTAGATGGAACAATCTCACATCGCTGTAGAAAAAGAGGATCGCTTTAGGCTATAATCCGCCTATGCTGTTCACCCTTACCTATACCGGCGAAAATCCCGCCGATCTGGGATACCTGCTCCACAAGAACCCGGCCAGGCCGCAGACAGCAGACGTAAGTTTTGGGCGGGTCCATGTGTTTTATACCGAAACGGGGCCCGAGCGCTGTACCGCGGCGCTGCTTCTCGACATGGACCCCCTGGATCTGGTCAGGGGCAGGAGGGCTTCGGGCGGTATATTCGATTATGTGAACGACCGGCCCTATGTGTGTTCTTCTTTTATGTGTACCGCCATATCCGGGGTGTACGGAACAGCCATGTCCGGGAGCTGCGCCAAAAAACAGGAACTGGCGGATACCCCGCTGGATTTAAGCGCAGGCCTTTTTATGCTGCCCTGCCGGGGCGGCGCCATACTGCCGGAACTCTTGTTTGAACCCCTGGGCTACGAGGTGCACGCCGAGGAAAGCGCCCTGCTCGACGAGCAATTTCCCGAATGGGGGAGCGGTCCCTATATCAACCTTACTATCCGGGGAAAAGTGCGGCTCCGGGATTTGCTCAACCACATCTATGTGCTTATTCCGGTCTTTGACCGGCAGAAACACTACTGGATAGGGGAAGACGAAGTTGACAAGCTCCTCAATCATGGTAAGGGCTGGCTTCCTGATCATCCTGAAAAAACCCTGATTGCCCGCCGCTATTTCAAAAACCTGTCGAGTTTGGCCCATACTGCCCTGGACAGGCTGGACAACGGCGAGGCGCAGGCGCCGTCACCCGACGAATTACCGGTTGACGGAGGGACTCTGTTTTATTCCGATAAAGATGAACCTTCGGGAACTGTCGCGGATGCTGATGGAAATGATAAAAATGATGAACCGGCAGTAATACCCCGTCCAAGGCTGAATACCCAACGGCTGGAAACGGTACTCGGGGTGATAAAAGAAAGCGGCGCCGAATCGGTAATCGATTTGGGCTGCGGGGAAGGGAATCTGCTGCGGCTTTTGATAAAAGAAAAAACCTTTACCCGCGTTACCGGGGTTGACGTTTCCCGGACGGCGCTGGAACACGCCCGGGATAAATTAAAAATCGACCGGATGCCCGAAGCCCGGCAAAAAAGCATCACCCTCTTTCAGGGTTCGGTCAGCTACCGGGACAAGCGGTTCCGGGGGTATAACGCCGCCGCGCTGGTGGAAGTAATAGAACATCTGGACGAAAACCGGCTTGATACCCTGGAGGCGGTTCTCCTCGGCGATGCCCGGCCGGGCATCCTGGTAATCACTACTCCCAACATTGAATACAACGAAATCTACGGCATGTCCCGTTTCCGTCACGGGGACCACCGCTTTGAGTGGAACCGCGCCCGGTTTCAATCCTGGGCAGGAGAAGCGGCCCGGCGTTACGGATATGAAGTGTCCTTTGGGGATATAGGCGAGGCCGATGCAAAGCTGGGCGCGCCCACGCAAATGGCCGTGTTTATCCGGGGGGAAAGTCCCGGTCCGGGGGATCTTCCGTGCGCATAGAATTACCCGAACTCTGCCTGGTCGCCCTGATCGGCGCGTCTGGCAGCGGCAAATCCACCTTTGCGAAAAACCATTTTAAACCCACGGAGATTCTCAGTTCCGATTATTTCCGCGGTCTGGTATCGGACGACGAAACGGATCAAAGCGCCACTGCCGCGGCCTTCGACAGTTTATACTACATCGCGGGGAAGCGTCTTGATGCGGGTAAACTTACCGTCATTGACGCGACCAACGTACAGAAAAAAGCGAGGGACGAAATTCTGCGCCTTGCCAGGGAGCAGAATGTGCTGGCCGCGGCCATTGTTTTCGATATGCCCCAGTCCCTCTGCGTTGAACGGAACAAGGCGCGGCAGGACCGGAACTTCGGCGCCCATGTGGTACAGGGCCACATCCGGGAATTGAGGCGGAGCATCAAACATTTGAAAAAAGAAGGCTTCCGCTTTGTGTACACCTTCACTACTCCCGATGATGCGACGGAAGCGGAAATCGGGCGGACGAAACTCTGGAACGACAAAAAAGACGAGGCCGGCCCCTTCGATATCATCGGCGATGTCCACGGCTGTTACGACGAACTCTGCGCCCTGCTGGAAAAGATGGGCTACACCGTAGACCGGGCCGGCGGCGGGGCGCTGCCTCCCGCGAACCGGCGGGCAATATTCCTGGGCGACCTTTGCGACCGGGGGCCGAAAAGCGCGGAGGCGTTTCGTCTGGCGATGAACATGAGCGAAGCGGGTACGGCCCTCTGCATACCCGGCAACCACGAGGTAAAGCTCCTCCGTAAACTCCGGGGCGCCGACGTGCGGCTAACCCACGGTCTTGACAGTACCGTTTCACAGTTGGAACAGGAGAGCCCCGAATTTATCGAAAAGCTAAGCGCCTTTCTGGACAGCCTGGTAAGCCACTATGTGTTTGACCGGGGGAGGCTGGTGGTAAGCCACGCGGGCCTCAAGGAAGCCTGGCAGGGCAGAAGTTCCGGCCGGGTGCGGGCGTTTTGTCTTTACGGCGAAACATCAGGAGAAACCGACGAGTTCGGTCTTCCGGTCAGGCTCGAATGGGCCGGGGAATACCGGGGCAAGGCCCTGGTGGTCTACGGCCACGTCCCTTCCCGGGAACCGCGTTTTTTAAACAACACCGTTTGTATTGATACGGGCTGCGTCTTCGGCGGCAGCCTCAGCGCCTACCGCTATCCCGAAGCCGAGGTGGTTTCGGTGGCGGCGGCGCGGGAATACTATGCTCCGGCAAAGCCCCTTGACTATGACAGTAATGCCGGTTCAGGCGGATCTCCGCGGGAAAGAAGCCGGGCAAAGCAGCCCGCTCCGTCCTTCCCCGGCGCCGGGAATCTCCCGGATATAGAAGACGTACTGGGCCGGCTGAACATCCAGACCCGGTTGCACCGTAACATTGTCATTGATGAAGCAAGCAGCGCCGCGGCCCTCGAAATCATGAGCCGCTTTTCCGCCGACCCCCGGTGGCTTATCTACCTGCCCCCGACCATGTCCCCCTGCAAAACCAGTTCCCTTCCGGAATTTCTGGAACATCCCGCGGAGGCATTTGACTACTACCGGAAGGCCGGCCTTGCCCGGGTTGTCTGCGAGGAAAAACACATGGGTTCCAGGGCGGTGATCGTCCTCTGCCGTAACCGGGAAACCGCTTGGAACCGCTTCGGTGTACAGGACGGTTCCGGGGGGATTATCTATACCCGGACGGGCCGGCATTTTTTTGATCCCTCCGATGCCGCGGCATCTGCCGGGGAAAACGCCGGGCCGGAGATCCTTGAGCGGCTGCGGGATGTTCTTGGGCGTACCGGGTTTTGGGAACACTTCGCCACTGATTGGGTATGCCTGGATACGGAACTTATGCCCTGGTCCGCCAAGGCCCGGAGCCTCCTTTTGGAACAGTACGCGCCGGTGGGAAGGTCCGGGAGGGATGGTCTTGCCGCGGGTATCGCCGCTTTGAAGCAGGCCCTTTCCATCCAGGGGCCGGTACAGGGATCAACGCAGGACGGACCAACGGATACGCCGGATGCACCGCAAAAGAACGGCGGTCCGCCCGCCGGCATGAATATCGCCGCGGTACTAAAACAGTTTGAACAACGAAAGGAATGTCTTGACCTGTATACCGGCGCGTACCGCCGTTATTGCTGGACCGTATCCTCGACAGAAGACTACCGCGTCGCCCCCTTCCACATCCTTGCCACCGAGGGCAAAGTCTGGAACAGCGAAAACCACCTTCATCATCTGGAAACAATCCGGCGGTACATGACGGGCGTCGATCCCCTGTTTACGGCCACCAGCCATATTGTTGTTGACCTTCATGACGAGCAGTCTGCTGCCGCCGCGACGGACTGGTGGATCCGCCTTACCGGTTCCGGCGGCGAGGGCATGGTGGTAAAACCCCTGGATTTTATCGCCCGCCGGGGAGCGGAACTGCTCCAGCCCGCGGTCAAATGCCGGGGCCGGGAATACCTGCGGATCATCTACGGTCCCGAATACACGGTTCCCGAAAAACTGGAACGGCTGCGCAGCCGTTCCCTGGCGAAAAAACGCCGCCTCGCCCAGGCGGAATTTGCCCTGGGCCAGGAAGCTCTGGAGCGTTTTGTCAGGAAGGAACCCTTTCACTGCCTGCACGAATGTGTGTTCGCTGTTTTAGCCCTGGAAAACGAGGCGGTGGATCCCCGCTTATAGGGAAGAATTTCAAGATTGTCGCCGAGGATAAGGAAGTTTACGGTCATAGTGACACCATCCGTATTTTATTCTATCATATTTGGTGCCATACTCGATGCATATTTAAGGCTATCTTCCACTGTTTTCAGATCAAAATTTCCAGGTTTTTGTTCCAAAATGAACTTGAATTTTCTTACCGCATCAGGCCAGCGTTTTTGAAAGGTGTATGTTTTTCCCAATTCAAAATGAGCGCTAAAATTTTCATGATTATCATTTATGGATTCTTCATAGTATTGGACAGCATCTTCATAGTCCTCTTTAAGAAAACATGCCATTCCCAATCTAAAATTTACATTTGAACGATTAAAATATATTTCCGACCTGGTTGGTTTATATTTATCGTTAGCCGTTTTTAAAGCATCAGTATAACAGTCTTTTGCTCGCTGATATTCACCTGTTTTGTCATAAATAATACCCATTACAAAATATATATTTTCAGGATAGCTATAATTATCGTCTAACGCTTTATTAAAATCATCAAGGGCTTCTTGATAGTATTCTCTTGCTTTCTCAGAATCACCATCCTGATAAATACTTGCAATAGCAGAATATGTTTTTCCCCTATCAAAATATACATTGGAACGATGAATATACGAATGTTCTGATTTATTGAAATTATATAAACTCTCATTGTAATTCTCAACCGCCTGAGAAGTATTGTCTATCGCGATATAATGATCTCCAAGTTCGAAATATGCAACACCATAAAAATAATATGTTTCACCAAATTTATCATCACTCCTATGTGATGCATCTAATTCACCAAAAACATCATCCAACAATGGTTTAATTTCTCTATCAGGCATCTTTCTGATTTTATCAAGTAATTGTTTTGCTTTTACATTATGTCTATATATATCTTCGGGCCGCGGCTTCTCAGGTTCCGGTAAAACTATATGGTCATATCCTACAGCCGGTTCCGCAGGTTCACCTGCTGGTAACGATTCAGCTCTTATTTCTTCAGTCCCTTGAAGTACTTGTTGTTTAGATGGCTTTACGGTACTACTGATTATTACTCCCAACAAACCAATTAATGCGATTGCAATTCCATAATGCCCGGTTATGTGTGCTGCTTTTTCAGGGTTTGATGTAGATACTTTACCTCGCTTCATTTTGCCTTTCCAAAATATTTTTAGCCTTTCCGTCCAACTGTTTGCTGCTTCACTAAACCCATCCCCCCGGCGGGGCTTTGAATCTCGCTTGTTTCCCCTTTTAATTTCCCGTCTCCAACCCCGATTTTGAGGCTTTTACTTCGTTTTCCTTAGCCCCTACCGTTCCGCCAAGGCCAACGCCTCATACAGGGGCAAACAAAACCCTTATCGCCAATTTTTGCCTGCCTTGAAGCAAAGCTGACAACCTATTATGGACGAAAAAGGAAGCATTGGACAAGGAGAAAATGGAAAATCATCCAAAAATAAGGACTTGCACTCTCACAACTCCTGTTTGAATCCCTTCCGGCAACAGCTGCGGCGCTTCTCCTCACCAACCCCTTTTACCTCCCCGGAAAGAGCGGTATACTTACGGGGTGATAAAAACGCCGCGCCGCGCCGGAAACATCCTTTTCGCCCTTCTCTGGCTGCCGCTGTTGTCCTGCGTCCAGACCGCGGAATATTCCTCGGAAGAACTGGACCGGCTTTCCGTGGAGGGGCTGGAACAGATCCTGGCCGCCACCCAAAGCAAGCCCTGGCGGGGGAAAGAATTCGTCCCCGGCATTCCCGGCGGCGTCTGGTACGCCGGCAGCACCGGCGAACCGAAAAGCTTTAACCTGCTGGTGGCGGAGCGGGACGTCGAAACCAGCGCCATCGTTAACAGCATGTACGACCTCTTTCTTGATTACGATCCGGTCCGCCGGGAGTGGAAACCCCGCTGCGCGTTCCCCGAAATCGAAGTGGACGAAGCGGCGGGAACCCTGCGGGTGATCTATACCCTGCGGGATAATCTCTACTGGAGCTTTTACAATTCCGAACGGAAGGCGCCGGTTACCAGCGACGACGTGATCTTCTGGTACAACGAGATCGAGGGGGACCCGGCGTTTCACAGCTCCTTGTACAACAGCCAGTTCGTGGAAATGGAAGACGGTACGGAAGCCCACATCGACATTGAAAAAATCGACGACCGGCGTTTTGCCTTTCTGTTTCCCCGGATAGACGCCAATCCCCTTTTGTCCACCAACCGGAATTTCGGCCCCAAATTTATCTACGAAAGGGCAAAACGGGAAGGGGGAATCCAGGGAGTGCTGGACCTGTTCAGTATCGCTTCGGATCCGAAGGAGATCCCCTCCATGGGCCCCTGGTTCCTGACAGAATACAAGCCGGGGCTCCGGCTGGTGTTCCGCCGCAATTCCGACTACTGGGAAAAGGACGCCGCCGGGCAGCCCCTGCCCCACTACGGGGAAAAGGTGGTGCAGATCCTGCCCGACGCCAATACCCAGTTTCTGGTGTTTAAGGAAGGCAGGCTGGAAGGCTACAGCGCCCGGCCGGAAGATCTGGACGACCTGGTCCGGAACCAGAAAGAAAAGGGGTATACGGTTTTTAACGCCGAGGGGAGCCTGGGGGCCATATTCTGGAGCTTTAACCAGAACCCCCAAAACAGCGGCAAGCCCTGGTACGACTGGTTTACCCGTAAGGAATTCCGCCAGGCCATGAGTTCGATCCTGAACCGGGACAGGATCATTTCCCAGGTGTACCGGGGCCTGGCGGAGCCGAAGCTGGATTTTTTCCCCTCCCCCAATCCCTACTACAACCCGGATATTACCCTCCAATACACCTATAATCCCCAGCGGGCCCTGGAACTGCTGGCTTCCATCGGCATGAGGCGGGACGGGGCGGGGATCATGCGGGATTCCCGGGGAAGGGCCGTGGAATTCGACCTGGCCATTTCGTCGGACGTCCATACCACCTCGGATACGGCGTCGATCATCATGGACGAGGCGGCAAAAATCGGCGTTACGATCAATATCCGCTCCACGGATTTTCAAAAAATGGTGGAGCAGCTCAGCGGAACCTACGACTGGTCGTCGATCATCATAGGGCTGGGATCCAACTTCTGGCCCAGCCAGGGGATCAATGTCTGGCCCTCCAGGGGGAACCTTCACCTCTGGTATCCCGAGCAGAAAGAGCCGGCCACCAACTGGGAACAGCGGATCGATTTTCTCTACAACGAAGGCTGCCATACCATCGACCCGGTTAAAGCCCGGGAAATCTGGGACGAATACCAGCGGGTCCTGCTGGAAGAGTGTCCGGTGATCTATCTGGTACGGCCGCGGAGCTTTTTCGCCCTGCAAAACCGCTGGGATTTTACCAACTTTTACTACGACAATATCCTAAGCGCCGAAACGGGCTATCTTTTTTTAAGGCCCTGACATGAAGCTTGTATCATACGCCATAGGCGCAATCGCCGCCAAACTTACCGCCGCCGCCCTCGCCGTCCGGGCCGCCGCCGCCCTTCTGGTTAAGCCCTTCTACCTGTTCAAAAAAAAAGCCCCCCTCCTTTCCTATATCGCCGGCCGTTTCGTTACCATGGCGGTGATGCTCTTCTTCCTGGGGCTGGCGGTCTTCGGCCTGATGGAATTGGCGCCGGGGGACATTGTCAGCCAGGTGATGATGCAGCAGCTTCTGGGCGGGGCGGAAGGAAGAACCAGCGCCGCGGACCGGAGCCTGAGCGAAGAGCAGGCCGCGGCCCAGCGGGCGGAACTGGGGCTGGATAAGCCCTTCTACGTTCAGTACTTCCGGTGGCTTAAACAGGCGGTTCTTCACCGGGATCTGGGGGTAAGCCTTATTTCCCGGGCCCCCGTGTCTTTTCTTATCGGCTTTAAGCTGTTTAATTCGGTGCTGCTCAACCTGATCTCCCTGGTCCTGATCACCGCCGCTTCGTTCATTCTGGGGGTATATTTTTCCACCAAGGCGGGAACCGCCGCGGACCTGGGGGTAACATTTTTTGCCCTGGTGCTCCACGCCTTTCCCGGCATCCTGCTGCTGATCCTGCTCCAGCTTTTCGCGTCGGTCACGGGCCTTTTTCCCGTGACCGCCTATCCCCTCTTTCCCTTTTCCGACGGGCCGGTCCGGTTTGTTTTTTCCTACGGCCACCACATTTTCCTGCCCCTGCTGGCGTCCTTTCTGGGGGGCATCGGCGGTACCCTGCGGATGATCCGGGCCACCATGCTGGATCAGCTGGGCCAGCCCTACATCACCAGCCTTCGAAGCCGGGGTATCGGCGAATGGCGGATCTACTTTCACCACGCCTTCCGAAACACCCTGAACCCCTATATCACCGGCAGCGCCAATCTGCTGGCGGGCCTTTTTTCCGGTTCCCTGATCCTGGAAATCATCTTTGCCTATCCGGGCATCGGGCGGCTGATGTACGAGGCGGTCTTGCAGGAAGACATTAACCTGGTTTTGGCGAACATCATGTTTATCTCGTTCCTGGTCCTCCTGGGGATGCTGGTCAGCGACATTTGTCTTGCCCTGGTGGATCCCCGGATCCGCTACGGAAAGGATTCCGGATGAAACGGTTTTTCAGATACCTTAAAACCCGCCCCCTGGGAACGGTTTCCCTGGCGGTCCTCCTCTTCCTCTATCTGATGATGGGCTTCGCGGAATTCATCGCCCCCTACAGCCCTGCCCGGTCCTTTCCCAGCATGACCTACCACCCCCCCAACCTCCGTTTGTACCGGGGGAAATTACAGGTCCAGGAATGCCGGGTGATCAATACGGTGAACTGGCGCTATGTCCGGGTCAGGGACAGCTATACGCCGGTTCGGTTCTTTGCCAGGGGGGACCCCTACAAACTCTGGGGCATTATCCCCCTGGAGCGGCGGCTCTTTACCACCGGACCGGCGGACGGGACCGGGGCCGCTGAGGCCGGGACCAGCCCCTACCCGGTCTTTCTCATGGGAGCGGACAACCTGGGCCGGGACCTTTTTTCCCGGATTGTGTACGGCAGCCGGATCTCCCTGACCATCGGCTTTATCGCCACCGCCATTTCGCTGGGGCTTGCCATGCTGCTGGGGGGCCTCTCGGGATACTTTGGGGGCAGAACCGACTGGACCATCATGCGCTTCTCGGAATTTTTTATGCTGATCCCCGGCCTCTACCTTATCCTCTTCTTCCGGTCCCTCCTTTCCGCGGCCATGGATTCCGGCCGGACCTATATGATGATTACGGTGATCCTTTCCCTGGTAGGCTGGCCCGGTTCGGCCCGGACGATCCGGGGTATGGTCCACGCGATCAAGCGGGAAGAATTTGTCCAGAACGCCCGGCTGGAAATGATCCCCGCGCCGGTAATCATCTTTTCCCATATCATTCCCCAAATCGCCAGCCTGCTTATCGTCAGCATAGCCTTAAGCGTCCCCGGTTTTATCATGACCGAAACCACCCTCTCCTACCTGGGGCTGGGCATCGCGGACCCGGCGGTAAGCTGGGGCTCCCTTATCAAGCGGGACATTTCCACCATTACCAACCTGATCGCCTATCCCTGGCTGCTGAATCCGGTCTGGTTCCTCCTGGGCGTTACCCTGGGCTTTAACTTTTTGGGGGACGTGCTGCGGGATTTCTACGATCCCTACCACACGATTTTTTTCAGAATCCCCTGGCCCTGGAGAAAGAAACGGCAAGCCGTCCTTCGGCAAGCCGCTGTCTCACCGCCGGCCGCAGACAGTTCATCCCCGGCCGCCGATCCCCCCGCTGTCCGGCCGCCGGCCCCCGCAGCTGCGGAGGCCGCGCCCCTGCTTGAAGTAACGGACCTGCGGGTGCGCTTTTCCCTGCTCCGGGGCTCCGAGCCCCTGGCGGTTCAGGCGGTGCGGGGGGTGTCCTTTACGGTACGCCGGGGGGAAGCCCTGGGCATTGTGGGGGAAAGCGGGTCCGGCAAAAGCGTCAGTACCCAGGCGATTCCGGCCCTGCTTCCAAAAAACGCCGCGGCGGAGGGCTCGATCCGTTACGGGGGAACGGAGCTGCTCGGCCTTTCCGCGGAAGAACTGCGGCGTTACCGGGGAAAGAAGATCGGCATGATCTTCCAGGAACCGGGCCGGTCCTACGATCCCCTGCAGAACATGCGCAGGGTGTTTCTGGAAACCTTCAGAAACAGCGAGCCGGGGATAAGCAAAGAAGGGGCGGAACGGAAAGCGGAAGCGGTCCTGGCGGAAGTGGGCCTTGACCGGGGCGGCGAACGGCTTTCCAATTTTCCCCACCAGTTTTCCGGGGGCCAGCTCCAGAGGATCGGCATTGCCCTGGCCCTGGCCCAGGGCTGCGAGCTCCTCGTCGCCGACGAGCCGACCACCGCCCTGGACGTGACCATCCAGAAGCAAATCATGGAACTCCTTAAATCCCTGCGGAAATCCCGGGGCCTTTCGATTATCTTTATCAGCCACGACATCGACCTGGTCGCGGATATTTCGGACCGGATCATTGTCATGTACGGGGGCCTGGTGATGGAGAGCGGCCCCGCGGGGCTTATTACCGGCTCTCCCGCCCATCCCTATACCCAGGCCCTGCTTGCCGCTTCCCCCGCCTTCGGCAGCCATTACCGCGGCGGCCCCCTCCAGTCCATTCCGGGCCGGGTGGCCGATCCGGTTCATCCCGGGCCGGGCTGCCCCTTCGCCCCCCGCTGTTCCCGGGGGGGTGAAGACTGCCGCGGAACGGTCCCGTCCCTTAAGCAGAGAGGAGAAGGCCATGAAGTCCGCTGTATCCGCTAAGCCCGCGCTGACCGTTACGGATTTACGCAAGCGCTTTAACCTGGAGGCGGGATTCTTCGCCCCCCTGGGTAAATTTGTCTACGCGGTAAACGGCCTTTCCTTTACCATCGGGGAAAACGAAAGTTACGGCCTGGTGGGGGAATCGGGGTGCGGCAAAACCACCGCGGCCCGGCTGCTGGTGCGGATGTACGAAAATTCCGGGGGCTCGATCCTCTACCGGGGCGAAACCGATGTGGGCAGCCTTAACAAAAAAGATCTGGCCCGGTACCGGGAAAAGGTTAAGTACGTGTTTCAGGATCCCGCCCGGTCCCTTAATCCCCGGATGAGCGTTTTCGACGTGCTGGTGTCGGGAAAGCGCTGGTCTTCCACATGGCGGGGAAAGAAAGAAGAGCGTTCCGCGGCCGGGGCGATCCTGATGGAAGTGGGCCTTTCCCCGGAAGATCTGGAACGGCGGCCCGCGGAATTTTCCGGGGGCCAGCGGCAGCGGATCTCCATTGCCCGGGGCCTTCTTATGGAGCCGGAACTGCTTATCTGCGACGAAGTGGTTTCCGCCCTGGACGTTTCCGTCCAGGGACAGATCCTGAACCTTCTGATGGATATCCGCGCCCGCCGGGGGCTTTCGTTTTTGTTTATCGCCCATGACCTTAAGGTGGCCTCCTGGTTCTGCGATCGTATCGGCGTCATGTACCGAGGCGAACTGATGGAGGAAGCCTCCGCGGCGGATCTCTACAAAACGGCCTTCCATCCCTATACGCGGCTCCTCTTTTCTTCGGCCCCGGGAAGAGGCGGCGCTGGAACAGGCGGCGCGGAAAGCGCGGACGGTGCGGGAATAAGCGGCGCGGCGGCCGGGAGAACGGGAACCATGCCGGATCTTCTGAAGGGCGAGGTACGAACCGCCCTTTCCGAAATCCGGGGCTGCCCCTTTTCCGAACGCTGCCCCCTGGTCCGGGAACGGTGCCTGGAAGAAAAACCCGAATTCACCGAAAGAGCCCCGGGCCACCGGGTCCGGTGTTTTGACGGCGGATGATTTCGTTTTTCCATCCCCTTGTTGCCGGGTGGTTTACCGAAACCTTCGGCACTCCCACCACCGTACAGGAAGCGGCATGGCCCCTGATCGCCCGGGGAGAGGACCTCCTTGCCGTCGCTCCCACGGGAAGCGGCAAAACCCTCACCGCCTTTCTTGCCGCCCTGTCCCGGTTCATTGACGGTTCCCTGGATCCGGAAAAACTTACCGTCCTCTACGTTTCTCCCCTCAAGGCCCTGAACGAAGACATCCGGCGTAATCTGATTGAACCCGTGGAGGAGCTGCGGAACCGGGCCGCCGCGGCGGCGGTCCCCTTCCCCGGCATCCGGGTGGAAACTCGGTCCGGGGACACGCCCCAGGCGGAACGGCGGCGTTTTCTTGTCCACCCCCCGTCAATCCTGGCGGTAACCCCGGAAAGCCTGGCCATACTCCTCCTTAATCCCCGGGGACGGGAGGTCCTTTCCCAGGTCCGGTATCTGGTACTTGACGAGATCCACGCCGTCATGGGAACCAAGCGGGGAGCCTTTCTTTCCTGCCAGATAGACCGGCTCGCCGGGATCGCCGGCCCTTTCCAGCGCATAGCCCTGTCGGCCACGGTCCATCCCGAAACGGCCGCGGAATACGCCGGGGTGCGCCGGATCGCCGCTCCCCCGGCGGAAAAAAAGATCGATTTTCTGGTCGAGTTTCCCCGGGAAGAAGCGGAAAAGAACGCCGGGGAAACCGGCGTTTCGAAAACGGATCGGTACGGTAAACGGTACACGGTCCTGGTCAACTATATCCTTGACAGGATCCGGAACGCCGGGACGGGGAACGGAATGGCGCCTGACGGCGGAATGACGCCCAAGGGCATCATTTTGGTCTTTACCGATTCCCGGCGCAGGGCGGAGCGGATTGCCTATCTGGTTAATACCGCCGCGGGGGAACGGCTCGCCCTCTGCCACCACGGTTCCCTCTCCAAAGAAGTCCGCCGGGACGTGGAACAAAGCCTGGTCCGCGCCCTGGTTCCCTGCGTGGTCGCCACATCCTCCCTGGAACTGGGACTGGACATCGGCGCGGTGGACGAAGTGATCCTCGCGGGCGCCCCCTCTTCCTGCGCCCAGACCCTCCAGCGGGTAGGCAGGGCGGGCCACGGCGCGGGAAGAACCAGCCGGGGAAGGCTGCTGCCCTTTCACGGCCTGGATCTGCTGCTGGGGGCGGTAATGGCGGAAGCGGTGGCGGACCGGGAAATCGAGCGTATCAGGCCGGTTAAAAATCCCCTGGATATCCTTGCCCAAATCGTTCTTGCCCTTTTAACGGAAAAAGCCCGGGACGACGGGGAGCTCTACGCCGAAATCCGTGGGTTCCGGGTCTTCCGGGACCTGGACCGGCCCTCCTTTGACGGGGTAATCGCCATGCTTACCGGCAGGCTCTTCCGGGAACTGGAGCCCCGGCTGTACCGGGATACCGACGGAAAACTGTATCCTTCGGCGGGGGTCCTTTCCCTGCTCTACTCATCCGGCGGGGTTATTCCCGGCCGGGGCCTTTATTCCATGCGGCTTCCCGACGGAACAAAGATCGGCGAGCTTGACGAGGAGTTTGTCTGGGAACGGAGGCTGGGCGACAGTTTTGATTTCGGAGCTCGGCCCTGGACCATCACCGCCATCGGAAGCGAGATAGTCACCGTGACGCCCCGGACGGAAAGCGCGGATTTTACTCCCTTCTGGAAGGCGGACGTTCCCTTCCGCAGTTCCGAACTCAGCCTCCGGATCCTGCGGTTTTTCGGGCGTCTTAATAATCCGGGAATCCCGGGAACCGTTTTTCCGGGGCTCAGCGAGGAGGCCCGGCGGACCCTGGAGGATCTGCTGGCCCGGCAGAAGGAAGTCCAGGGCGTGCCCTTCGGCGACGGCAGCCATATCCCCCTGGAGATCATCGACGATCCCGCGGTCCGGCAGGACGCGTACCAGGCGGTGTTCCACACCTTTCGGGGGGGCGATGTCAACTATCCCCTGGCTATGGCCCTGGCGGGAGCCCTGGAGGAAAGAACGGGACAGCGGATCGAAGCCGTTCCCGACGACAACGCGGTACTGCTGCTTGTTCCCCGGCTGGCCGCGGGAAACGGCGGACACGCGGAGGCGCTGCTCCAGGAGGCCGTCAAGGACTGCGCGAAAAAACGCCGGGGCGAAGACCTGTTCCGCCGCCGCCTTGAAACATCGGGTATCTTCGGCGCGGCTTTCCGGGAAGCGGCGGAGCGATCCATGATCCTCCCCCGGGGAAGTTTCGGCCGGCGTACCCCCCTGTGGGTCATGCGCCAGCGGGCCAAGCGGCTCTACGACAAAGTTTCGGAATCCGAACAGTTCCCCCTGATTAACGAAGCCTGGCGCAGCTGCCTGGAGGACCGGTTCGACATGGAAGGGTTCGCCGGACTGCTGGAAGCCCTGGACAACGGAACGGTACGGCTGTGCCCGTTCATCACGGGAAACCCCTCTCCCTTTGCCCGGGATCTTGTCTGGAAAGAAACCGGCAATTTTATGTATGAGTACGACGAGCGGAAGGACCTCCTGGGGTCCGCGGCCGGTTCCCGGACAGGCAGATACCCGGCAGGAGCCCCCGAAAGCCTGGCCGGCCGGGCAATTGCCCGGGCCCTGGCCGATCCCTCGCGGATGCCCGTCATCAGGGCCGAACTGGCCGCTTCCTTCGGCGCGCGGCTCAGGCGGGAAATTCCCGGCTGGGCGCCGGAGGAGGCCCGGGAACTGGCCCGGTGGGTCCTGGACCGGACCGCCATCCCCGCCGATGAATGGGAGGTCCTGCGGAGCGCCCTGCCGAAAGAACTTAAGGAACAGCTTGAGGCGGATCCCTCTTTGGAAGGCCGCCTTGGGGAAGATACCCTGGAGGGCGCTTCCCTTTCCGTCATAGTCCATTCGGAAACCGCCGCGGCCCTGACCGGGACGGAAGATTCCGCCCTTTCCCGGCTGGGGGAATGGCTGCGCTATGAAGGGCCGGTTTCCGCCGGGCGGGTCGCCCGGATCTTCGGCTGCGGCGAGGCCGCGGCCGAAGACGCCCTGGACGCCCTGGTCGAGGCGGGAGAAGCGGCGGGGGGCATTACCGTTGAGGGAAACCCCGCCACGCTCTACTGCGACGCGGAAAACTGCGGCCTGCTGCTGCGGCTGGCCCGCAAGCATGCCCGGCCCATCCTCGCGGAGCGCCCTTCGCCGCTTCTGGTTCCCTTTACCGCCCTGCGTCAGGGCCTGCTTTGCCGGGACAACCCGGAGCAAAGCACAGCGGCCGCGCTTGAAACCCTGGCCGCGTATCCCCTTCCGGTAAAGCTCTGGGAGACGGAAATACTTCCCGCCAGGACCCCCGCGGGGACCTACAGCGGCAAACAGCTGGACGCCCTCCTGGCCGCGGGAAGTCTCCTCTGGTTCGGCGCGGGAAAAGAAAAAGCGGCTTTTTGTACCCCGGAAGAACTGGAACTGGCGGAGCCGGGAGAAACCGGCGGGGAAGACGCAAGCAGGGAAGCTTCCACGGTCCTTGCCGGTTTCTGCGCGGGGTATAAAAATTTCCGGGAAATCAGGGATCACCTGGCGGAACGGGGCCTAATCCCCCCGGGGAAAAACGCTCCCGGCGCGGACCTTTTGTGGGACGCGGCATGGCGGGGAGAGCTTTCCTCCGATTCCTGGGAAGCCCTCCGCCGGGGCATAAGCCGGGGCTTTGCCCTCCGCAAAGAAGCCTGGGGCCCCGGAGATCCGGCCGGCCGGGACATCCCCGGCATCCTTCCCCGGTACGCCCCGAACCGGGAACGGCGCATCCCCCGGGCCCTGCGGGACCGGTGGCGGGAAGGAGCCTCCCTGATCGCGGGAGGCCCCGTTCCCGGACGCTGGTACGCCCTGGCCGGGGAAACGGACCCCGCCGAAACCATGCCGGATTCCCTGCTGGAAGAGGACCTCAACCGGGACCGGGTACGGCTCCTCCTCCGCCGCTGGGGCATACTGTGCAGGCCCCTTCTGGAAACCGAAGGCTGCTTTTCCTGGTCCCGGCTGCTTCCCGCGATGAGGCGCATGGAGCTGGCGGGGGAACTGGTGACGGGCCGCTTTTTCGCCGGGATCCATTCCCTCCAGTTCGCGTCCCCTTCCATCGCTCAAGAACTGGAAGCGATGGAAGAGGCTGTTTCCGCTTCCGGCGCCGGTGATGCCGCCGCCGTCCCGGTATACTGGATGAACGCCGCGGATCCCGCCAGTCCCGCGGGGTGGAACATCGAAGGGCTGGACAGCCGCCTTCCCCCCCGGACAAGCGCCTCCCGGCTCTGTTTCCGGGGTTCGGCCCTGGCGGCGGTTTCTTCCAGAAGCGGCAGGGAACTGGAATTGTTTATACCTCCCGGCGATCCCGGTATCGGCGAAGTGCTGTCCTTCCTTACCCTTCCCCGGACCAGGGCCTGCCATCGGGTACAAAAAATCGTTCTGGAAACGGTTAACGGTTCTTCCGCCGCGAAAAGTCCCTACGCCGCGGCCCTGGAGGCCGCGGGATTTATCCCCGACAGGGACAAGTTGATCCTGTGGTAATGGGGTAAGAAAACAGCCTACAGATTTAAAACCTTGTCCCCGGTTTCGACTCCGGCCCTGGTAAACCAGCCCTGGGGAACTTCCAGGGCATAGCGGACGGAACGGGTGGACTGGACCGGCTGAAGAACCTGGGGATACATATCCCGGATATCAACAATCGTTCCGTCGTAGGCAATGTAGGCAATGGAAAGGGGGATAAGGGTATTCTTCATCCAGAAGGAAAGGACCTGGTCATGCTCAAATATAAACAGCATACCCTTGCCGTCCTCCAGTCCGGTCCGGAACATCAGCCCCGTTTCCCGCTCCCTTTCTGTACGGGCCAGTTCCGCTTCAACCGCAAGATCCCCTGCCGCCGTGACGACGCGGAGTGTCCGCGCTTCCAGGCCGGTCTGGGCCCGGTCCGGCTCTTTCCCGCCGGTACAGGCGCAGCCAAGAACAAGGATCAACGCAAAAAAGACCGCCCTTCCGGATTTGTTAAAATTCATTTAAAAAACCCTGGCGCCTGAAAATTTCCACGGCTTCTTCCGCTTTGGCTTCGCCCATGATCGCCTTAAAGACCGTCATGTCTATGTATTTTACCGTCAGGGGCCGCTCAATGGAAATCCTGGTTTCTTCGTTTTCCCAGACCGATTCGGCGGGGCTCAAGGCGCCGGGCTCGCCGTACTTTTTAATAAAGGAGGTAAAGACCGAATAATGATCGATAGTGACGGGATCCAGCCTAAAGGCCATGATAAAGACCTGGCCGTCCCTCAGCTGAAAAAAGGCCCGGCGTATAAAGGAAAGGCCCGTGGTTTCCACCAGGTTTTCTTCTTTCACGGGAAGAAAAGAAACGTCCCGGTCCCCCCGGAATTCAAAAAGACCGTCTTCTTCCAGGGCCTTCTTCAGCTCGTCCAGGGTCATGCCCAGACGCAGCTGCCTGAAAGACCGGGGCAGTTCTTCGGAACCGGGTACTATCGTGGGAAGATTCCTGGAAGGAATAAGAACTTCCAGGGCTTCCGGAGGAAGCCCGGATTCCGGCGGCCTGTTCTGGGACCACAGCAGGGAAGAGAGGGCAAGCAGGACAAAAAAACCGGCAAACTTTTTCATAGTAGTAGTATCGGCAGTATCGGCCAAAAGAACCAAAACCCAGTATCCCCGACCAGGCTTACGGGGTCATTTGAAGGAAGCATTCCAGATGCCGCCCTCCCGGCGGGCCTTGTCTATCTTCTGCATTTTCCTAAAGTACTCGGTCTGCTTGGATATTTCCGCCACTTCCATAGCGTGGATCCTGTCCTTGTCCTTGTCCTTCACGATCTGGATTTTTTTGTTTTCCATAAGTTTGCGGAGCACCAGGACTCCGTCGTTCTGGGGTATGCCCACCATGTTAACCAGCTCCTTGGGGCCAAAATCAAAGGTATAGGAAGCGTTACTGATCGGCACCCGGTTCTTTTCCAGCTGAATTAACAGGGCATCGTACATACGGCCGATGGGATCGGTTATCAGGGTGTTGGCCAGCTGTTTATAGATAAACCAGATCCGTTCCGCCAGCAGGGTTGTCAGCCGGGCTACGATCTGGGGCTGGGTACTGACCATCCGCTCAAAATTGACCCGGTTAACCGCCATCACATGACATTCCTCGTAGGCCACGGCGCAGGCCGCCCGGGGTTTCGACTCCAGCAGGGCCATTTCGCCAAAAATATCCCCGGATTTAAGCACCGCCAGGAGAACTTCGTTATTGTTGACTATTTTAGTTATCTTTACGGTGCCCTTCTGGATGATAAACAGCTCTTCCCCCGGTTCCCCTTCGGAGCAGATCATGCTGTCCTTGGGATACACCCGGTTAAATTCATCGGCTTTATAGTCCAGTTTGACTCCCTGGGCGTAGGGGCCTATTTTCATCATCAGTTCCCGGGCCTTGTTGACGTTTTCGCCCCGGGGGCAGTACTTGATGTACTGGTGGTAGGCGTAATAGGCCTGATTGTACTGGCTCTGGCGGGTATAGTATTCCGCCACTTTGTACAGATGGGAGGCGTCTTCCTGGGCAGTGCTTTTCAGGGTCAGCCTGGTCAGGGCCTCGTCCAGGTAGCGCATCCGCTTGGAAAACTGTAGGATGATCTTCATGGCCACCGGGGTATTGTTCTGGATAAGCTGGCCGTACTGATCCTTTATAACCGAAATAAGGGTCACGTCGGTTAGGGCCTGGGCGGTTTCAATCTGGCTGTGGGAGGACATGGTGGAAACAACCCCGAAAAAGTCCCCGGGGCCGACGATACTCCCCTCTTCTTCCACCACCTCCACATCCTTGAAGATCCTGACCTTGCCCTGACGGATAATAAAAAACCTGTCCGCAGTGGGCTTGCCTTCAACCACGATGTATGAGTCTTTTTTATAGTTTACAAACGCCAACTGCAGCGGCCCGGCCATAGCACCCCACCAACAATATCAACATACCAAGTATAGATGCTTACGGCCCGATTGGCAAGAGCGGTTATCCGGCCTTTTTCAGATCCCTGGGGATAACAATCCGGGCAATGGTTTCGTTAGCGGTTCGCAGAATATCAAAAGCGTCGGTCCCCAAACCCAGCTTTTTCAGCATGATCACCAGCATCACCAGCCCCAGCCCCGCCCCTTCGGAATCATCCAGCAGCTGGCCCAGGGCTTCTTCCATATCGTTATATTCCCTGGCTTTTTGTATCCGCCGGCGGATCCGCTCCAGTTCGGTAACGGTAATGGAAGCGTTATTTCTGACCTCTATAGTTATAAGGTTATCTTTTAAATGAAGGATAATTTTGACGTACAGCCCCTGCTGGCGCTGAAGATCCAGATAGTAGTTGATATTGTTCAGGGTATCGTCCTTAAAAGTAACCATCCCTTTTTGATAATCAGTCTGGTCGCTTAGATTCAGGCCCCGGTCGATAAAATAAACCCGTTTGGTATTGGCTTTTTTGGCATTGACAACCAGCTCCTGGACGCAATAGATCACATTGTCCCGAAGCCTGTTTTGCTGGACATAATTAAGGAAAAACGATATCACCTCTTCGATGTATTTTTCTACCCTTCGGGGCACCGTATAGGTGGTCATCACAAGAGGTATTTCCATCAGGATAGCCTGATTAACTTTTTCAACATCAACAATGATTTCATCAATATCGGACATCTCTGCCCTCCTTCTGCCTCAAGAATTCATTGCTTTCTTAGATTGTTTACTAAATATATTTTAACTATACTCTAAAAGATAACCTCTTAATTCCCCTGAATTTTCCCTAACTATACTCCGAAAAAAATACACTGTCAAGTATTTTTTTTGGTCAGATTGGGGCATAAAAATTCTACGGCACACCTTCCGGGCCGGAAGGTCTCCCATACTCCGGGCCGAAACCTTCGCCGGCAAAGATAATCTCCGGCTCCAGGAGCAGCCCCCTCTCCCCGGCTACCCGGCTTTCCAGCTCTTCCGCCAGCTTTTTGATATCCTCCGCCCGGGCCCGGCCCCGGTTGATGATGATATTACCGTGCCAGGGCGCTACCTGGGCGTCCCCCACGGAAAAGCCCTTAAGCCCCAGTTCGTCGATAATCTGTCCCGTGGGTTTCCCGAAATTCCGGTTGTTCTTAAAGGCCGATCCGGCGCAGGGAAACCTGTAATGTCCCTTGTTTTCCCGGTCCCGGCGGTATTGTTCCATTTCGGCGCAGATTATCCGGGGATCCGCCGGTTCCAGGGAAAAAAGCACCCCCAGGATCAGGGCGTCCCCTCCCTGGAAGGGGCTCTTTTTGTAGTCAAAGGCTTCTTTTTTAAGGGGGATCCTTACCCTTTCGCCCCGGTCCAGCGCCTCCGCTTCGGTAACCACATCGGACATTTCCCGGTTATAACACCGGGCGTTCATAAAAAGGGCGCCCCCCACGGAACCGGGCATCCCCGCCAGGAATTCCAGCCCCGAAAGGCCCCTATCCGCGGCTTCATTCACCGCGCCGTCCACGGAGGTTCCAGCCCTGAAAAAAAGCCCTCCCCCGGCTTCCGCGGATCCGCAGTACCCCGAGGTGTCCAGCACAATCCCCCGGATTCCCCGGTCGGATACCACCAGGTTGGCCCCGCCGCCCAGGATAAAGACCGGTATCCCCGCGGACCGGGCGTTTTCCAGCAGCAAAGCGGCATACCCGGGGAACGTATCCCCCCGGGGGCATATCCACAGATCCGCCGGACCCCCGACCTTAAAGGTCGTGTGGTCCGCCATGGGTTCGTTAAACCGGAACGTTCCTTCAAAAGCCCCGGCGCCGCCGGAGGTACGGGAAAAACGGGAATTGATATTTTCCAGGAATTCCGCTAGATTGGGCATAGGATCACTATATCATGCCGCTGCGCTTATACAACACGCTGGGACGTACCCTGGAAGAATTTATCCCCCTTGTACCCAAGAAGGCGGGTTTTTACGGCTGCGGCCCCACGGTGTACAACTATGCCCATATCGGGAACCTTCGGGCCTATGTAACCCACGATATCCTTGTCCGTACCCTCCGGGAACGGGGTTTCCAGGTTACCCATGTGATGAACATTACCGACGTGGGCCATCTTTCGGGGGACAACGATTTTGGCGAAGACAAAATGGTTAAAAGCGCCGAGGAACGGGGCAAAAGCGTACTGGAAATCGCCGGCTTCTATACCCGGGCCTTTTTTGACGATACCGCCCGGATGAACATTATCCGGCCCGGCGTCGTCTGCAGGGCCACCGAACACATTGACGACATGATCGGCCTGATCAAACGAATCGAGGCCAACGGTTATACCTATACCGCGGGGGGAAACCTTTACTTTGACATAAGCCGCTTTGACCATTACGGGGATTTGGCCCTGCTCCGGGTGGAGGATCTTAAAGCCGGCGCCCGGACGGACCTGGACGAAAACAAGCGCAATCCCGGGGATTTTGTCCTGTGGTTTACCAAAAGCAAGTTTGAAAACCAGGCTTTGGTCTGGGACAGCCCCTGGGGCCGGGGGTACCCCGGCTGGCATATCGAATGTTCGGCCATGAGCATCCGCTACCTGGGGGAACAGTTCGACATCCACGCCGGGGGCATCGATCATGTTCCCATTCATCATACCAACGAAATAGCCCAAAGCGAAGCGGCCACGGGAAAACATCCCTGGGTACGGTACTGGGTGCACAACGAATTCCTCGTCCTGGACAAGGGGAAAATGTCCAAAAGCGCCGGAGGTTTTTTGACCCTCCAGAGCCTGATTGACGCCGGGTACGATCCGCTGGATTACCGGTATTTCCTTATCGGGGGCCACTACCGCAGCCAGCTGCGGTTTTCCTGGGACAGCCTGGAAAGCGCCAAAAATTCCCGGAAATCCCTGCGGGAAAAGTTCCGGTCCCTGGCGGTTTCCGCGCGGCCCGGGGAACCCGCCGCCGGCTCTTCCGTCCTGGAACGGCTCGGGGCCTTTCACGGGGCCCTGGACGACGACCTCTCCACCCCCCGGGCCCTGTCGGAACTCTGGGGCCTCCTCCGGGACAATACCGTAACTCCGGGGGAAGCGCTGTGGACGGCCTTGCAGATGGACCGGGTCCTGGGACTGGGACTGGAAAACGATCTGGCCGCGGATAAGGGCCGGGAAGAAAACCCGGAAATAGAGGAACAGATCGCCCGGCGGGCCGCGGCCAAGGCGGCGGGGGATTTTGCCCTGGCGGACGCCATCCGCGGCGGGTTACGGGAAAAGGGTATCATCCTTGAAGACGGAAAATCCGGTACCGCCTGGCGGCGGATTTAGGCGGCCAGACTCAACATTCGGCCTTTAGGCCAATGCAATGTAACCAATTGGGGAAGAATATTGTTTTCGAAAGCAAGGATAGATGGTGTGCCGGAGGAAGAGCGGGTAGAGGAAGAACGGGATGATTCGGGCAGCGCCCCGGGTTATCCCCGGACCGCCGGAAATTTCCGCCGTTTGTATACTTCGGTTTTTCCTATCCTGTTCCGGGTCAGCTGCCGGATTACGGACAGTGAAGAGGCGGCGGAGGATCTCTGCCAGGAGGCGTTTTTCAAGTACCACGAAAAGGAAATGTCCTTTCCCAACGCCGAGGAAGCAAAGTACTGGCTTATCCGGGTGGTCAAGAATTCCGCGCTGAACTACGCAAAGAAGCGGGAACGGGAACGGAGGGCATACCAAAGGGCTTTTCGGGAAGACATACGAACCAGCGCCACCGGGGAAACGGAGCTGCTGAAAAAGGAAACCCGGCAGGAAGTGGTGGAGGCGCTTAACGCTCTTCCCGAAAATCTGCGGGTTGTGCTAGTATTAAAGGAATATGGGGAACTGAACTACAAGGAAATCGCGCGGTCCCTGGGAATCAGCGAGGGAAACGTAAAAGTACGGGTATTTAGGGCAAGGGAACGGCTGGTAACCCTGTTGCAGCGGGCAGGGGCCGGTATTTCCGATGGAACGGGCAAGGATGGGTAATATGTGTCCTGATCGTCAAATTCTTTCGGTTTATTTCGACGGCGAATTGGAATCCCCCTGGAGGGAAAAGCTTGAAAGGCATCTGGAAGGCTGCCCGGAGTGCCGGGACCGGATAGAGGCCTACCGGACCGTCCGGCGAAGGTTCTTCCCTTCCATTACGGAGGGGGTTACCACAGATTCCGGGGAACGGGTCTGGGAAAAAATGACCATCGCCATCAGGCCCGGCAGGGTCAGATCGAAATTCTGGTCCGGTTCCATATCCGTTCCTCTTCCCGTCGCGGCCGCCGCGGGGTTAATCATGGTCCTGGCCATGGCCGCCCTTATCACCCTTCGGCAACCGGTCCGGCCGGCGCCCGATCCCCAGCTGGCGGGGGTGGAAATGCAGGACATGACCCCCGTCTCGGACATGGCTACCCTCCTGCAGTACCTGGGAAGCGAAAGTTCCCCGGACATGGTGATTATCCGGCTTCCGGACAAGACCTTTACAAACGCCGGTGAACCGCAGATGCTCCGGGCCGCGGATTATTCAAGGGGCGCCGGTTCCAGATGAGCCGGGAACATCTTCCGGCGGAATTTAAAGGGATCCTTCTGGTCCTGGTCTACGCTTTGTTCTGTACGGCGGGGCTGGAGGCCCAGGACCCGCTGCTGGATGAACTGCCGGCCCTGAGGGACAAGGCCCTGGTACTGCAGATTACCACCCGGATAGAAGAAAACAGCCAGGAAGTATGGAACGCCTATAATTCCAAAGTAACCATTCCGGGCCGTCCGGTCAGCATCAAACTGGTAGGGGAAAACCTTATTATCAATATCCAGTTTATCCCGTACCTGCGGGAAGGGAATTATGCCCTGGTAACCCAGAGCCAGATCTGGCTTAACGTACCGGAAAAGGGTATGCAGGCAAAAACCGCCACCCACTCCATACCCATTAATTTTGGCGAGCCGATTTACTTCTTTCCCCTGGGATCGGATCCCTCGATGGATAATCCCCATATTGAGCTGCTCTTAACCCTGTACCGTTACGGCGAGGAACCCCTTCCGGCGGCGGATCCGAACCTTCCCTCCTCCGGTCCCGTTCCGCCGGACCCCAAGGCCCCCACGGCGACGGTTCCGGCGCTTAAGCCCGTGCCCGCCGGGGCGGGGGTTCCCAGATAATGGTTACCGTCATTTCCCTGGGGGGATCCATTGCCGCTCCCGAGCAGGCGGACGTTCCATTTTTACGGGAATTTGTTTCCCTCCTGGAAGAATTTCTTGACAAGCGGCGTTTTATCTTGGTGGTGGGAGGGGGCGGCCCCGCCCGGAACTGGCAAAGGGCCTACCGGGAGATCGTTCCCGCCCCCAGGGATGAGGAAGCTGACTGGATAGGGGTCATGGCTACCAGGCTTAACGCCCAGCTTGTCAAGGCGATCATGGGAGACCGGTGTACCCAGGACGTTATTGTGGACCCTTCAAAGGTCGGCCCCTTTGTGGGCAAAGTCCTGGTAGCCGCCGGGTGGAAGCCAGGCTTTTCTTCCGACTACGATGCGGTCCTGCTGGCGGAACGTTTTCAGGCCGAATCGGTGTTAAATCTTTCCAATATCAGCCAGGTCCATACCGGCGATCCCCGGACGGATCCCGCCGCTAAACCCATAGACGCCATTTCCTGGGAAGATTTCAGGGCCCTGGTGGGGGACGAATGGGTTCCGGGCAAAAACGTTCCCTTCGACCCCGTGGCAAGCCGCCACGCGGCCAGGCTGGGCCTGAAAGTTATCTGCGCGGCCGGGCGGGATCTGTCCAACCTGCGGCTTATCCTGGAGGGAAAACCTTTCCTGGGAACCGTCATCGGAATATAGTGAAACGGCCTTGCAATCCGAAAACCCGAAATAGCATCCGGTTTTCTCCCTTGTCCCGGACAGTCCGGCCCTGACCGTGAGTCATAGCCGAAGACAGTCGAAGCTCCACGGTATATCCAGCCGTTTTTTCGGTAAAGTCCACCAGCTCGTATTGTGGAAAAAACTCAACAGAAACTTCCCCTGGATGCCTTCCAGCAATATCAGAAGGGCACCGAAGTCCATCCGGGTATAACCCCATCATAGCGGCCTTGATCATAGCCTACATAAGGCGGATTAAGGTAGAAAAAAGCCTCCGATGTATCCCGCGGCTCCGAATAATCCGCAGAGCGTCACAGCACTCGATTTGCACCCGCTGTAAACGGATTGCATAATCAACATTGAAATCCGACCGCTTCTTGCTGGTGGTACCTATTCGATCATACCCAAAACAGCCGTAAGCTACTGCTTGCCCCCATAATATGAAAACGGAGTCCTCATAGTCATGAAAACACCTCCTGATATTACAGGCTTAAACCTTGAGGCAGGATTACATTACCGATAATGTTCCGCATGGTTCTTATCACCGGTAGTATTTCTCTTAATGGAATACTACCATGTTCTTCATTGCCGGTAAAGTTTTAGAGTTACCGGGTAATAGGTATTGTGGCGTAAACAAATGATGGTTTATTTTATTACCGTAATTCTTTATAATACAAGGAATTATAAAAAGTTCGTTCATCTCCTGGGTCTGTCTTGCACTCACCAGATGTATAAAACATATACAAAAATACAAGCTTTCTTCTATAATATATGAAATATATGAACTATTTTCATGAAAGCTAGGTCCCCTAGATGGGGTTTTGCAAATTTTTATTTGCAAAACCCCGGCCTTCAGGGGAACCTTGAACTACCGCGTAAAAAATCTTTTAGCTATGAAGAAAGCGGGAATCAGTACGAGAACAAGTATCAGCGCGGCTCCCAGATTGTTCCGCTGGGTTTTTGCTTTCCGTGTTTCAAGTTCCGCCTGTATCCGTTCCAGTACCGCCCTGTTCTTCTCCGTTTCCATCTCCGCCTGGGCTTTCAATTGGCTGGCTTCGTACCTGTTGAAGGGCGTCTCTAATCTGCTGTAATTCTCCCGTTCCAGCCGCAATTGAGCGTTCAAGCTCTCTGCTTCGTTCCTCAATCCGCGCGCCTGTGATTCCCAGCTCCGCCTGTCCCGCTCCAATGTCTCCAGCGATGCCTCGATACTCTGAAGCTGGCTCTCCGTTATACGGTACTGTGCTTCGGCACCCGGAAAGACAAGCCCAAAACAGACAAATAAAAGCGCCGATAAGATAAATCTTAACCACATGCGGCCTCCTTTCTTGGCCGTAAGAACCCCAGGACGTTGCTGTAGGTATGGTGTACCAGATGGCAGGGGGAGCCGGTGGGCAGGTTCTGGTCGAAGCTGTCGAAAGCCCGCACATCCCCCCGGACAAAGACCGCTACATGGCCGTAGGGATTCCTGGGCGATTTGTCCCAGACAACCACGTCCCCCGGCAGGGGCAGCAGGTCCGGGGTATTCGGGATCCTGATAAAGTTTTCCTTAAGGACCTGGTCCCTGTCAAAGTTAAGGTAAAAGTCCCTGGCTCCTATCACGCCGGCAGGCTGTTTCTCCAGGCCGCAGACTTCCCGGAAATAGAACCGGGCCTCGTCCACGCACTGCGCCCCGAACTGTCCGTCCCAGTCCAGGTGCTTCCCGTCGTACTGTCTTACAAATTCCTGCAGGTTCACTGTAAACCTCCTTTTCTGTCGTCAAGCTCGGGCCGGTAAAACCTGCTCCGGCAGTAA
>JAISBN010000065.1 GCA_031266175.1 Treponema sp.
TCGGCTTTGAATTCCTTCGGGTATACCCGCCGTTCTTTGTCTTTCTTTCCCATCGTTTTCTCCTCTTCTGTTGTATTCTACGCTTATTTTTGTGTCCACCAGATGGGGCGAGGTCCAAACCGGCTCACTCGTCTTCCATTGCTATCTTCTCCCTGCCCTGAAGGGAGGGGTTTTCTGTATGCGGGGGGGAAGGAGCGGCACGGTAACCAAGGCTATGGAAGCATTACTTCCCTGTTACGGCGCCTTCGTTCAGGGAGGATACGATTTCCTTCCGTACCAGTTCGCTTATAAGCTTCGCGAGCGTTTTATGGGCGGCTATCGCTTTTGTGGTTAAATAGTTTGTGGAAAGATCATCCAGCGCGACCATGCGGGAGGCTCTATGCCGGGCAAAAAAGCCGCTCTTTCCATCGCCGGACACCGTGGGCGGGTTTTTGGTGAAATACTCGTCCCAGTAATCCGCTTCTTCGTCAGTCATTTTCATTGATTATATCATCATAGAGAAAATTACCAAGGGCGTTCCGTATATCAGCTTCGGTTATTCCATGCTGAAAGGCAGCAGGACTAAACTCAACAATAATATCATCCATGTTACATTATTCTATTCCGTCATTCCAAAAAATACCAGATCGGTAACGCGGGGGCGCCAGGACCTTGTTTTTCTGTGAGGTCGAACCGAAGCTTCGTTATGGCCGATTCGACCCGGCGGAACAGGCGGTAATGTAAATCCCCGCCCGCTTGTACCGGACGCCCCCGCCCGGCTACACTAACGGTACCATGGTCTCTCCCCGGACAAAACAATACCTGCTCTGTGAAGTCCTCTCTGTCCGTTCCGCCGCCCCCGGCGTTTTCCATCTGGACTGCGCCTGGCCCGGCGGCGCTCCCGGGGCGGGGCAGTTTTTTATGGTCAAGCCCGGCCGTTCCGCCGTTTTTCTGCCCCGTCCGCTCAGCGTCTCGGGCTGGCGGGCCGGTTCCCGGACCCTGTCGTTTCTTGTCGCCGAACGGGGCCGGGGCACGAGGGAACTGGCCGGCCTCCGTCCCGGTGAACGGATCCGCCTTGCGGGCCCCCTGGGAAACGGCTGGGAGGATTTTTTGCCCCCGGAAAAAGCGGAACCGGAAAAACCCCTGGCCCTGGCCGGGGGCGGCGCGGGCATTGCTCCCCTGCTTGCCCTCGCGGACGAACTAAGCCGCCGGACCCGGGCCTTTGATTTTTTTGCCGGTTTCAAGACCCGTTCCTTCGGCCTGGAAAACCTGAAAGCCCGTTCCCTGATCGTCGCCAGCGAAGACGGCAGCGAAGGCAGAAAGGGGCTGATCCCCGAATTCCTCCGGGCGGAACGGTACGCCGCGGTCTACGCCTGCGGCCCCGAAGGGATGCTCTGGGCCCTGGGGGAACGCTGCGGGGAGGTCCCCTGCTATGTCAGCATGGAGCGGCGCATGGCCTGCGGGGTAGGGGCCTGTCTGGGATGTACGGTCCAGGCTGCGGGTGGAAACCGCCGTTGTTGTGCCGACGGCCCTGTTTTCCCCGCAAAGGAAGTTTTTGTATGAAGGCCGCCGGCTTCGACGGCCCCGTCTTCCCCGCGAAGGAAATTTTTGTATGAAGACCGCCGGCTTTGACGGCCCGGACCTTTCGGTAAGCATCGCCGGGGTCAGGTTCCGCAATCCGGTGATTGCCGCATCGGGAACCTTCGGCTACGGCAGCGAATACGAAGGCCTCCTGGACATCGCCGAACTTGGGGGCATCTGTACCAAGGGGCTTACCCTGAAACCCCGGCGGGGGAATTCCGGCGTCCGGATCCACGAAACCCCTTCGGGGCTGATGAATTCCATCGGCCTGGAAAATCCCGGCATTCCCGCCTTTCTTGAAAGGGAGCTTCCCCGGCTTCGCTCGCTGGGACCGGTGGTGATCGCCAATCTTTCCGGATCGGACCGGGACGAGTATACCGGCGGCGCGGCGCTCCTGGATACAAGTTCCGTCGATATGATAGAACTGAACATCTCCTGCCCGAACGTCAAGGCCGGCGGCATGCAGTTCGGCCTGGAACCCGCGGCTGCGGCGGAACTGACGGCGGCGGTCAGGAAAGCGGCGGCCCGCAAGCCCCTGATAGTAAAGCTTTCCCCCAATGCCCCGGACCTTGCCGGGGTGGCCCGGGCCTGCGTCAACGCCGGGGCGGACGCCCTTTCCCTGGTAAACACCTTCCAGGCCCTGGCTATCGACATCGGGCGGCGGCGGCTGGTGTTCGACAATACCACCGCCGGCCTTTCCGGCCCCGCGATCAGACCCCTGGCCCTCCGCATGGTCTGGGAACTGTGGGAAGCGCTCCGTGAACCCCCGGCGCACAAGGGGACGCTGGTTCCCATTGTCGGCATGGGGGGTATTGCCTCCCCGGAAGACGCCCTGGAATTCCTGATGGCCGGAGCGGCGGCGGTAGAGGTTGGTTCCGCCACCTTTGCCCATCCCCGGCTTATGAACGAGATTACCGCGGGGATTGCGGACTATATGGCCGGGCGGGGAATCGCCGCGGTAGGGGAACTGAGCATCAGGAAACGCTGATTAAAGGAGCCAAACTATGGAAGAAAGATATACAACCGCAAATAAAGCAAAAAAGGAAGGAATCCGTCGTGCGGGAAGGTGCCTCGTCCTGCTGTTTCTGGCTGTGCTTGGCCCTGCCTGCAAGGGGGAAACAGCGCCGGCAGCGGAGGCGGAGGAGCCGGCCCCTTCCGAGCCGGCTACCGCCTGGACCTTTGACCGGCTCTACAGGGAGGAGCGGGAAGGGCCGCTCCGGCGTATCCGGCCCGCGGCGGATTTGCGGGCTGCTTTCCTGGAGGTCGGCGCGCCGGAAGTTCCCCCCTATTGGACCCTTTCGATCTATTACCGGAGCTCCGGGGACGCAAAACCCGGTACCTTAACCTGGCGCGGTTCCGCGGCGGATCTGCCCTCCGGTACGGATACAAACAGCTCCGCGGACGCTTCTGAGGTGTTTGACTTTTACCCGAAAAATTTCCCTGACCGGCCCCTGGTGTTCCGGAGTCTGCGCTGGGGAACGCTGCCGGAGGAAATCACCATAGAAGCGGAGGGGGTGGAAATCCTGACGGTCCGGGTGGACGTAAGCCTTAAGGATGATCCCCTGGTCCCCGTAAACGCGGATCTGGGAACCATGATGTACTACCCGCGGTCCCGCTGGCGGAACCCCGGATACGAACTTTTTACCTTTAACCTGTATCCGGACATCCTCTACCTTATCAGCGAAAGTTTTACCGTCCAGTCCCGGTTTTTGAAACGGCTGGCCTTTTTTACCGAAAAACCGGGCTTCGCGGGAACCCTGGCAAAGGATGAAGCCATCGCGGATCTGCGGGACTGGTTTGCCCACGATTACCGCGCCCGGGATTTGGCCCGGTTTTTCCAGCTGGCCCGGGAAGAAAGTTTTCCCCTTAATCCCTCCGAGCTTTTTCTCCGGGATATCCTCGTTGCCCGGGGGATCATCCTTGACGATAACGGCCGCTATGTCGAGGGCAGGGGAGCGCTCATTGCCCTGTCGGTAGAATCCCGGAACCGGCTGCCGGTGTACTATGTTCACGAAACGGTCCACGGCCTTCAGTTTACCATGCCGGAAGTGCGGAACCTGTGCAACGAATTTTTCGATTCCCTCAGTTCCCCCGAGCAGGATTTTATCCGGACCGCCCTAGTGTACCGGGAATACAATGTCCTTGAGGACCGGGATCTTCTGGCCGCGGAGGCGACCGCCTATCTGCTCCAGCAGCGGCCCGGGGAAACGGACAGGTACTTCCGGGAATATATACGGCCCTGGTATGTCCTGTACCAGGAAAGGCGGCTGCGGAATACCGAAGCGCCCGAAACATCGGGGTCCGATACGGGGGGAGCGTATACCGACACGGTCCTCGGGTACCTCGCGGCCAATCCCGGCATCTTCGGAAGGCGCGGCGCCGCGCTGGAAGAACGATTTCAGGCGCTGACGGGGCTGCGGGCGGAAACCTTCTACGATCTTCTACCCAAAGACCGCGGTTTATGATAGGGTAAACCCGTTATGGAAAAACTCCGGGTCCTGATCCCCAAGGGCCGTATTTTTGACAACGTGTCCCGTCTTTTTGCCGAAGCGGGCTTTCCCGTCGCCATGGCGGATCGTACCTACCGGCCCACCGTGGGGGCGGACTGGCTGGATATCAAGATCATGAAACCCCAGAATGTGGCGGAGCTTCTGGAACTGGGAAGCCACGACGCGGGCTTTACCGGTCTTGACTGGATTCTGGAAAGCGGCGCGGATGTGGAAAACGTGCTGGACCTGGGCTTTGACCGGGTTTCTATCGTGGCGGCCGCGCCCCTGGAACTTGGCGATGACGCCCTGAAAGAAAAAAAGCTGGTGGTGGCCACCGAATATGTCCGGCTTGCGGAAAACTGGCTTAAACAGCAGGACTACCGGTACCGCATTCTCCGGACCTACGGAGCTACCGAGGTATTCCCCCCCGACGACGCGGACATGATCGTGGACAATACCTCCTCGGGCCGGACCTTAAAGGACAACGGTCTCCGTATCGTATCGACCCTGCTGGAATCCTCCACCTGCTTTGCCGCTTCCAAAACCGCTATGGCGGACGATAAAAAACGAAGCCTCATAGAAGAACTTGCCATGCTCTTCCAGGCCGTACTGAACGGCAGGGAACGGGTGATGCTGGAGATGAATCTGCCCAAACAGGGCTTTGAGGCGATTGTCGCCTCTTTGCCCGCGATGCGCAGCCCCACGGTGGCGCCCCTCTACGGTGAAAGCGGCTATGCGGTAAAAATCGCCGTTAAAAAAAGTGAAATCCCCGGCCTGATTCCCCGGCTCAAAAAACTCGGGGCGGGGGACATCGTGGAATACGATCTGCGGAAAGTAGTCCCCTAGGGGGATACAAGCATAAGCCGGCGGACAGGACGGAAACAAGGAGGCGCCATGGAGCGGAGCGTTGAAATTACCCGGTCTACCAAAGAGACGGACATCACCGTTAAGCTGAATCTGGACGGCAGGGGCGATGCAAAGCTGGACTACCCCGTGGGCTTTATGGCGCACATGTTCAACACATTTGCCCGGCACGGGCTCTTTGATCTGGAGATCCGGGCTTCGGGCGATCTGGAAGTGGATCAGCATCACCTGGTGGAAGATACGGGCATTGTCCTGGGCCAGGGTTTTGCCAAAGCCCTGGGAGACAAGCGGGGCATCCGCCGGACCGGGAGCTGTCTGTATCCCATGGACGAAACCCTGGTCCGGGCCGCGGTGGATATTTCCGGCCGGGCTTTTCTTGTTTTTGACGGCGGCCTTTCGGGAATACCCCTGGTGTCCGCGGATCGGAAATCCGGCTCCTCGTCTTTTCAGGTTGATACGGTGGAAGATTTCTGGCAGAGCTTTGCCTCCGCCGCGGGGATGGCCCTGCATCTGGACGTACTCCGGGGCCGCAGCGATCACCATAAAATAGAAGCCCTCTTTAAGGCCGCGGCCCGGGCAATCCGGGAAGCCTGCGAAACCGATCCCCGGTCGGCGGATCTGATTCCCTCCACCAAGGGGATGCTGGCTTGAGCGCTGGCTTGAGCGGCTTGGACGCCGGCTTGAGCGCCGGTTTGAGCGGCGCATGGTAGGCGTCATCGACTACGGCGCGGGCAACCTGGGATCGGTGATGAACGCCCTGAAGCGGCTGGGCGTACCGGCCCGTTTTGCCTCCGGTCCCGGGGAACTGCAGACCGCGGCGGACGGAAGCGCCGGGGCTTCCCCCTTTGAGCGGATCATCTTTCCCGGGGACGGGCACTTTGCCACCGCCATGGAAACGCTGGAACAATCGGGCTACGCCCAGGTCCTGCGGGAATGGATAGGGGCGGACAGGCCCTTTCTGGGGATCTGCATCGGGCTGCAGCTTTTGCTTGACTATTCGGAAGAAGCGGGTTATGTCCCGGCGGATGTGGCCGCGCCGGCGGGCGCAGCGGCGTCCGCAGATGCGTCCGCGGGGCACGGGGCGGTGAAAGGCCTGGGGGTACTTCCCGGAACGGTTAGGCGTTTCCCGGGCCGGAAAATACCCCAGATCGGTTGGAACCAGACCGCGGCCAAAAACGGCTCCCGGCTTTTCCGGGGGCTGCCCGCCAATTCCTTCTTTTATTATATCCATTCCTATTATGCCGATCCCGATGACGCCGGGGCAGTCTCCGCCGAGGCGGAGTATTATGTTCGGTACTGCTCTGCGGTGGAGCGGGGGGAACTGGCGGCGGTACAGTTCCACCCGGAAAAGTCGGGCCCTGCGGGCCTGCGGCTGCTGGAAAACTGGGTGCGGGGGTAAGCCGTGCAGGCCAAACGAATCATCCCCTGCCTGGATGTGGACGACGGCAGGGTGGTTAAGGGAGTACGGTTCAAGGGAATCAGGGACGCGGGGGATCCGGTAGAACTGGCCCGGCGCTACAACGACGAAGGCGCGGACGAGCTTGTCTTCCTTGACATCGGCGCGTCCTATAAAAGCCGGGCCACCCTGCTGGCCGTCGTCCGGCAGGTGGCCGAAGAAGTGTTTATCCCCCTCTGCGTCGGGGGCGGCATCCGGACCGTGGAGGATATGCGGCAGGCCATGAACGCCGGGGCGGATAAGGTTTCGGTCTGCACCCCGGCCCTCCTGCGGCCGGAACTGTTAGGCGAAATGGCCAAAGCCTGCGGCAGCCAGTGCGTGGTGCTTTCCATTGACGCCGCCCGGGTTCCGTCGGAGGGAAAGCCCCGGTGGACCGCCTATTCCCACGGCGGCAGAACCGACACGGGCCGGGACGCCGTTGAATGGGCGGTGCGGGCGGTGGAACTGGGCGCGGGGGAGATACTTCTTAACTCCATCGACTCCGACGGAACCGGCGGGGGCTACGATCTGGAACTGACCGGGGCGATCCTGGAGGCGGTCCCGGTCCCGGTGATTGCCTCCGGCGGTGCGGGAACCCTGGATCAGATTGTCCGGGTCCTGGGCGGCTCCCTTCCCCCGGACCGGACTGGCGCCGACGGGTTCCCCGGCGCCGACGCCGCCCTCGTGGCGTCGCTGCTCCATTACGGTAAAACCACCATCCCCGAAATCAAACGCCGCGCCGCTTCCCGGGGGGTATGTATCCGCCCCCCGGCGGCGGGGTTTGTTTAGACAGGGACCGGCGGCGGATTGGTACGGAGGGCTACGCGGTTCGCGAAATCTCTTTGCGCACCAGCTGGCCGACAATTACCTCCGGGGTGGTATGTTCCGCCGCGGCTTTGACGCGGAGCCAGTCCGCAGAAAGGTCGTCCACGATGATGACATGGCCCTTATGCTTCGCAAAGAAGCCGCTTTTCCCGCCGTCGGAAACCGTAGGCGGGTTTTTGGTATAGTATTCGTCCAGCGCATCGTATTCCTCATCGGTATAATCGGGCATCGGTTCCTCCTACCGGTCAAGCAAAGCGCGGAAGGTATGCGTACAC
>JAISBN010000095.1 GCA_031266175.1 Treponema sp.
TTTGGTGGATATAGGTTGGCCCACGGGTACTTTCGACGGCAATATCGCTCCGGGCATAGGTTTGATTTTGGGTACGAATCTCCCCGTCCGCAAGGTTGATTTGGGCAGTGGCCTGAGCACGCTTAATGGTACTGCGCGTACGAGTACCGGCGATATCCAGGCCAACTTCCAGGGCAACATCACAACCTCGATGGCCCGCTATCTCAAGGATACACTTGGCATCACGGAATTCAGGAACACCAATATATACGGGAATTACAACCAGTGGGAAGGCAAGTATGTCAATCATCAGACGCCGAACTTCACCAACGTCGGCCTGGTGGGGAATTATAACGGCAGTGGTGGTAATGCTATTATTAGTACCGTTATTAAAGGTGTACTCGATATTCAGGGTCCAATAGCTGGTGCCGGAATAATAAATATCAATAGTACTAAAACCGGTTATCTAAAATTGATTGGCGATATGGGAAGTAATGATAGTGGATATCGTAACTTCTCTGTAGTTGATGTTACCGGAGTTACCGCCAATATTGACAGGGTTGGTAAATCTAGTAGTAGTGGTGATAATGCCGATGTTATTATTTTTGCCAGCAAAACCCAGGCCAATACTATTTCCGGTAGTTCCGGGAATCCTAATTCCGATGCCGTCCCCACCTACCGCGCATTTGAGGCCGGTGGCGTACGGAAATATGCTCCCTACTCCTTTGGTGGAAATATCGGGAGTCCGACCAACCCGTCTGGCCAGGTTCCTAACCTAAGCGAGCAAGCATGGGAGGATGCCGCGTCCAATACCGGCGCCGCTCCATCCACGATAAATGCTAGCGGGAACACCTGGAGCAGCGAGAACGAGCTCGTACCCTGATTACACGGACCAACACGGACAAAAGCAGGGATGTGGAACAACAGGTTCGTGTTTGTCCGCGAGGTCCGTGGTTAATTTTACCACGGACCACCGCAACCACCACGGACAAAAGCTAAGGATGTGGAACCAAAAGTCCGTGTTTTTCCGCGAGGGTCCGTGGTTGAATTCGTGAGATTTCAAGCCAAGGTCCGTGCTGTTTGTGTGGTCCGTGGTAAATTTCTTCGTAAGGTCCGCACCTGTCCGCGTGGTCCGTGGTTGAATTCGGAATTCCCGCGGGGCGGTTTTCCTATACCTTGACCAGCAGTTTATGCACTTCTTCGGTGGATTGGGCGTGGAGGAGGGCGCTGCGGAGTTCCCTGTTTTTAAGCCGGGCGCTGAAAAACGACAGGGTCTGCAGGTAATAGGCGTGCTGGTTATAGGCCGCGGCAATCATAAAGAGCAGCCGCACCGGTTCGTCGTCCAGGGGCTGAAAATCAACAATATCGGTTTTGCTTATCCCCACGGAAACCACCAGATCGGTAACCGAAGTAAGCCTGACGTGGGGAATGGCGATCCCCCTGCCGATGGCGGTGCTCATCAGTTCTTCCCGCCGGATAATCTCTTCCACCAGCTCCTGCCGGTTTTTAACCTGGGGAGCCGTGGCAAGATTCGCCGCCAGGGTCATCAGCGCGTCCCGCTTGGTTTCGTAGTTCAAAAAGAGCACCCGGTCCGGGGAAAGGATCGATTCTACCTGGACGGCGTTATAGGTAGCGTTTATGTGATGGTTCGAAAGCCGGTTACTTACCCATTGCTCTATTTCCGGTTTTTTAAAGCGCCATACCGTTCCGATTTTACCGGCGGGGATTTCCCCCCTCTGCGCCCACTCATAAACGCTTCGTTCCGAGACCCGGAGGTATTTGGCGACCTCTTCGATCGTTAAAATTTCTTCTTCAATCATTACATAAAATTACACTATACCGCAAGAAATGTCAAGTGACGACAGCCAATTCATGTAAAGAATCATAGGGATAGAGTATCCCCAGGGTGGTATCCACCTTTTCCGGCCCCGAACCGCCAAACCGGACCGGCGAGCCGCCTTCCATAAATTCGGTTAAAACCTGACGGCAGGCCCCGCAGGGGCCCACGGGTTCCGCCGAATCCGGGGCCGCTATGGCCAGGGCGGTAAAGGACCTTTTCCCCGCGCCGACCCCCTGAACCACGGCGCTCCGTTCCGCGCAGATTGTCAGCCCCAGGGAGCGGTTTTCCACGTTGCAGCCGGTAAACACCATACCGTCCGCCGCCAGGAGCGCCGCCCCCACCCGGAACCGGGAATAGGGGGCATAGGCCGCGCCGGCGGCTTTCAGGGCCAGCCGGTACAGTTCATCCATATCAATATCCACGTCCTTGTCCATTTTTGCCTCCGCCATTGACTATCATTTTTTTTCACATTATAGTGCCCATGTGGCCAAGGGAAAAAAAATATACGTTATCATTATCGCCGTTTTTGCCTTTCTTGTGTATGCCGTTTTTGCCGCCCAGCCCGTGCCCCGGGAAACCATCCTGACCAAGCGCTGGCTGAAGCCCCTGGAATCCGTTTATCCCGGGGACGTTCCGGCGGGGGACGGCCTTATCCCCTTTACCCTGGGGAACCGCTTCGGTTACGCGGACAGCGGCGGCGGGATACTGCTGAACCAGGTGCGGGAGGGAACGGTTTCCCTTTCCCCGGAATACTGGGCGGAATATTCCGCCGCCCCCGGCGAACTGGTTATCCACGATCCCCGGTCAAACACGGAGCTGGTCATCTCCCGGCCCCGGGGGTATCCTTTTTTTCTGGACGGCCGGATCTTTATCATCAGCAAGGATCAGACAAGCCTGGAAGAAATCGACCCCTCGGGCAACACCCTGTGGGTCTACGACTATGAGGCGCCCCTGACCTGTATCGACGCGGCGGGGGGCTATGTCTTTACCGGTACCCTGGACGGGATGATCGATCTGCTGGACAAAAACGGCAGGCCCGTCTTTCCTTCCTACGCGCCGGGGGCTTCGCGGATTCCGGTTATCCTGGGCTGCCGCATTTCTTCCGACGGCTCAAAGCTCGCGGTGGTGTCGGGGATCGACAAACAGCGCTTCCTGTTTCTGGAATGGTACGGGAACAACGAATACCGGGTAACCTACCACGACTTTCTTGCGGGCGAGGGGTTCAGGCGGGAAGTGCACATGGCCTTTATCGATAACGATTCCCGGGTGGTCTTTGAGCAGGAAGAAGGGCTGGGGGTCTACGATATTGCCTCCCGCAGTACCGTTACCCTGCCCTTACCGGGGAGCATTGAAGCCCTGGACGAAGACGGGAGTGACGGCCTGTTCTTTTTTATCACCTCCGGCGAGGGGGGAAAGCGTCTTGTGGGCCTAAAGCTTCCGGCCACGGAACTTTTAAACGTTCCCTTTAAAAGCGAAACCTCTTTCCTGACCCGCCGGGGGAAAGAGCTTGTTATCGGCGGCGGCATGACCCTGGTATCCTTTATCCTGGACAAACGGTGACGATGGTGGAAATAACAAAAACGGGGAAAAAAATCTGCGCCCTGGGCCTCTTTTCTTTGGTTTCGCTCTTATGTTTTGCCCTTGACTGGCCGGTCCGGGAGGGGGCGCTGGTTTCCAACTTCGGCAGCAACGACGGCGGCGTCCCCGTACTGGGCAATTCCTTTACCGCCGCGGGTTCCGTGTATCCTTCGGATGTGGGCCACGTGGTCTTTGTCCACGACCCCGGCAATACCGCTTCCCGCCTTCCGTCTCCCCTGGGTTCCTGGACGGCAATAGATCACGGCGACAACCTGGTGGGAATTTACGGCCGTTATGAAAGCCGGGGAAACGCCGCGGTTCCGAATCTGGTGGAGAAAAACACGGTCATTGCCTCCGCGGGCAGTTCCGGATGGACAGAGCAAAACGGCCTCTACTTCGCCTTCTTTGACCGGAAGGAACGGCGCTGGATAAATCCTTCGCTTATCATTTCAGCGCCGGAAGATCCCAATCCCCCCGTTATACGCCAGGTGGAGCTGCGGAACGCCGCGGGCACGTCCTTTAATCCCGCCCAGGTACAGCGCATTTCCCAGGGGCTGTACACTATCTATGTGGACGCGGCGGATACCGGTTCCGGCCAGGGGGAAGTCCTGGCGCCGAACCGGATCATCTGTTCGGTAAACGGCGCCGAAGCGGGGATTTTAAGTTTTGAAGCCCTGGTCTCCAAAGACGGACAGCGGATGGTCTACCGTAGCGGCATTATTCCCGCCGCCGGCGTCTACAGCGAACAGGGCTTTACCCTGGGGGAAATCCGCTTTGCCCGGGGACAGGCGCTGCTGGAGGTGGAAGTCCTGGACATGACGGGTAATTCCCGGTCCTCCAGTTTCCGGTTAACCGTTGAATAAGGTATGTCCCCGGGGCGGGGGCAGGAAAAATAACGGTATCCGCCGGGCCGCGGCGTGGCGGTAAAAACCTGGTCCACCCCGGTTTCGGGCGAAGAAACACGATCCGTTCCCTGTACCCTCTGCGGAGCCGTCCAAACCCGCCCCCATCTTAACTGCGGCGGTTTTGCCTATGTCCGCTGCGTCCGCTGCGGTCTGGTCCGCGTCAACCCCCAGCCCTCCCCCGCTTCCATAGCCGCCCGGTACGGTCCGGGCCACGGGAAAGAATACCTGGCCTATGAACGGGCCAACGAGGCGGCTTTCCTCCGGCTCCAGGAGCTGGCCCTGGCGGACGCGGGATTCTTTGAACTGGAGCGGACCCTGCTTGCCCCCGGGGGCAACGTACCCGCAACCGAAGCGCCCGGCTCATGGGTGGCGGCTATAGTGGACAGCCGGGATCCCGCGGCTGCCGTGCCCGCCGGTGGCGCGGCGGGATTCCCGGGCGTCCCGGCCCCGGCGGTCCTGGACATCGGCTGCGCCACCGGGGCCCTCCTCGCCGGGCTGAAAAACCGGGGCTGGGCGGCGCAGGGGGTGGAACTGTCGGAACAGCAGGCGGCGTACTGCGGGAGCCGGGGTCTGGACGTGGCCGCGGGAACGGTGGAACAGCGCCGCTTCCCCGGCGGGCGCTTTGACGCGGTCCTGGCCTCCCACCTGATCGAACATCTGAACGATCCCGGAAGCTTTGTCCGGGAAGTACACCGCATTTTAAAGCCCGGCGGCCGGTTCTATGTTACCACCCCGAACATTGCGGGTTTCCAGGCCCGGCTGTTCGGAAGCCGCTGGAGATCGGCCATCTTTGATCACCTCTATCTCTTTTCAGTAAAAACCCTGCGCTCCCTGCTGGAAACCTGTTTTTCCGGCCGGGAACCGGGGTTTACCGTAGAACGGGTCCGGACCTGGGGCGGGCTGGCCGCGGGGATCGCCCCCCTTCCGGTAAAAACCTTCTTTGACAAGGCGGTAAAACGGTTCGGCCTTGGGGACGTGATGATCCTGCGGGCGGTAAAACCCGCCTAACCGCGGACCGGCCCCCTGCCGTAGAGGGTCGTCAAATCCCTGAACCGCCGGGCGGGGGACCCGGTTCCGGCGCCCAGGGCGGAAAACCGGCTCTCCGTAAGCCGCCAGGACCAGTTTTCCCGGCCGCAGGTAGCGGGGGTGTTCATCCGGGCCTCCGCGCCCAGACCCAGCAGATCCTGGAGGGGAAAAATCGCGTATTCCGCGTGGGAGGCCATGACGGCGCGGATCATCGCCCAGGCCATGTCCGCCGGCTCCGGCAGGGCGGCCGTGACGGCGGCCGGGGCGCTTTCCCCGGAGGGAACGCCGCGGGTCCCGTTAGGCGAAAGGGGACCGGAGCCGGGGGCGCAGTTAAAGTAGGCCGCGGCGGTCCGTTTGTCCGCTTCGTCCAGGGCGGCATACCAGCCGGCGGCGGTGTTGTTGTCGTGGGTGCCCGTATAGGCCGCCCAGGGATACCCGTAATTATGGGGGAGAAACAGGTGGCGGCCGTCGAGGACGCCGTCTTTCATGTCCTCAAAACCGAACTGGCATATCTTCATCCCCGGGAAACCCAGATCCTCCCGGAGTTTTTTTACCCCCTCGGTAAAAAAGCCCAGGTCCTCCGCCAGGACGGGAAGTTCCCCCAGATCCTTTTTCAGGGATTCAAAAAAATCCCGGCCGGGCCCCTTTTCCCAGATTCCCCGTTCCGCGGTGGGATGGTCCGCCGGCACCGCCCAGTATTCGTAGAAACCCCGGAAATGATCTATCCGGAATATATCCACCTGGCTCAAAAGCCGCCGGATCCGGGCCTTCCACCAGGCATAATCCCGGTCCTTCATCACTTCCCAGTCGTAGACGGGGTTGCCCCAGAGCTGGCCGGTGGAACTGAAATAATCCGGGGGCACCCCGGAAACAAAGGAATACCTGCCGCCGCCGGTTTGGAATTCATCGATATGGGTCCAGGAATCGGCGCTGTCGGGGGCGACGAAGATCGGTATGTCGCCGATAACCCGAATCCCCCGGTCATTGACAGAGGCCTTAAGATCCCGCCACTGGGTTTCAAAGAAAAATTGCAGGACCTTCCACTCCAGGATCTCCGCCGCGTTTTCCCCCCGGAGCTTTTCCAAGGCCGCCTTGTCCCGGCGGGCAAAGGCCCCGTCCCAGACCGTATGCCACCGGGCGTCGCCGTAACGGCCGCAGAGGGTCCGGAACAGGGCATAGTCGTCCAGCCAGTGCCGTTCCCGGCCGCAAAACCCGGCAAAGTCCGTTCCCGCCCCCCCCGTTTCCGGGGCATCCGCTTCCGGGCCGCCCGGGCCCCCCGCTCCCGGGGCGGCGTCCAGGAAACGGCGGGCCGCTTTTTTTAAAAGCGGCAGTTTCAGCGCTTCCACCAGGCCGTAGTCCACCTGCTCCGGGGCCGCCGGGCCGGTAAACGCGGCGCCGGCAAAGGCGGCGCGGAGTTCCGCCAGCTCCGCTTCCGTTACCAGCCCCCGGTCCGCCAGCGCGTCGGGGGACAGGAGCAGTTCGTTCCCCGCGAAGGAGGACCGGGCGGCGTAGGGCGAATTGCCGTACCCCGTGGGACCCAGGGGGAGGATCTGCCACAGCGAGGCTCCCGCGGCGGCAAGAAAACCGGCAAAGCGCCGGGCCTCCCCGCCCAGATCCCCTATTCCGTAGGGGCCGGGCAGGGAGCTGATGTGGAGGAGGATGCCGGCATAGCGGGGCCGGCTTTCGTACATGGGATTCCCCGGCGGTCCGGCCATCAGGACGCCGTTATCGTTCCGTCAGCTTTTAATCGCCCCATCACTGATTCCCTTAACGATAAATTTTTGCAGGAACAAAAACACAATCACAATGGGGATGATCGACACAAACACCGCGGGAAAGATCAGCTGCCAGGGATTGCCGAACTGGCCGGCGGTGATCCGGGCAAAGTACAGTTCCAGCACCAGGGTTTTCCGGGACGAATTACCTATCACCAGGAAGGGCAGAAGATAATCGTTCCAGATCCACATGGCGTTAAGGACTATCACCGTCACGGTAATGGATTTAAGCAGGGGCATCACGATAAAAAAGAAGATCTGGAACACGCTGCAACCGTCGATAAAGGCCGCCTCCTCTATTCCCAGGGGCACGCCCTTGACAAAGCCGTGGTAGAGGAACACCGACATGGAAAGGCCGAAGCCGCCGTACATCAGAATAAGGCCCCCGGTGTTTTTAAGGCCCATGGTATCGAAGAACTGGATCAGCGGATACATGATCGCCTGGAAGGGAATCAGCATGGCGGCCACGAAGACCATAAAAAGAAGGCCCGACATCTTTGTCTTGCACCGGACCATCAGCCATGCCGCCATGGAAGACACCAGCACAATCAGGGCCACCGACACAAAGGTGATAAGCGCGGTAACGCCCAATGCCCGGAAAAAGTGAATTTCCTCCATGGCCGTAAAGATATACCGGGGATCAAACTTTTCCGGCAGCCCCAGGGGATCGCCGATTATCTCCGCCTGGTCTTTAAAGGAATTGACCAGGAGGAACCACAGCGGGGCCAGGGTATACAGGGCCAGCAGGATCAGCGCCCCATAGACCAAAGCCGTTCCTATCCGTTTTTTTACGAAGTAATTTCCCGCCATACTACATCTCCAGTTCCCGTTTTTTGGTAATGTTCACCTGGGACAGGGTAATCACGGCGATGATGATAAAAAAGATCACCGCCTGGGCCTGGGCCTTGCCGTAATCCGGCGGGGCAGTATCCTTCACGGTCCGCAGGATCTGCATCGCCAGCATGCGGGTATTGAACTCGCCGTCGGTCAGGGCCACGTTCTGGTCCAGAAGCTTAAAGCTGTTGGCCAGGGTCATAAAGAACACCACGGTAAAAGAAGGCATCAGCATGGGGACGGTGATCTTCCGGAAGGTAAGCCAGGGGGAAGCTCCGTCGATGCTTGCCGCTTCGTACAGGTCCCTGGGGATATTGTTGAGCCCCGCGATATAGATAATCATCATGTACCCCGCGGTCTGCCAGGTATTCAGCAGGGCCAGGGCAAAGAGGGCCTTGAGCGAATCCTGGGTCATGTACCGGAGAAACTCCACGTGAAGCGCCCCGCCGGGACCAAAGAGCAGATCGGTAAAAATAATCTGGAACACAAACTGCCAGATAAAACCCAGGGCCAGCCCTCCCAGCATGTTGGGAAGGAAAAAGGTGGTCCTGAACAGCCCCGCCCCCCGGACAATACGGTTGACCAGGAGGGCCAGACAAAGGGCCGCGGCATTGATAGAGATTACCGCCAGCGCCGTATAACGCACCGTGTACCACAGGGAACGGACAAAGCGCTCGTCCCGAAAGGCGGCCGCGTAGTTGTCAAAACCCACCAGGGACCTCAGAACCGAAGCGGCCCTTCCGCCCGAGGAAGCGTCAAAGTAGAAGGTTCCCCGCCAGGCCGTAAAGGAATTGAACACCCCCATCACAAAGGGAAGGACAATCACAAACGTAAAGAGCAGCAGCGCGGGGAACACAAAAATCCAAAACCACCTTTTGTAGATATTCATGGGGTCTCCTATTGAACAAGTCTATTGTTGCTTCAGCCGAATCCACTCGGTTACCGCGAAATCGGCGATAGCCTCGTAATCCGCCCGGGTCCAGGGGGTTTTGGTCATATAGTCTTCCATGATTTTAAGGCCCACCGTATCGCCGGACCAGGGGGCGGGGGCGCCATGGTAGGGCGCGGCAAGGATGTTACCGGTCTTCATGTAACCGAGGATCGAATTCCCCAAAGCATTGGGAACCCTGATAACGGCGGGATCGGCGTTGTAGGGAATAAAGGCAAAGTCCTCTATCAGGAACTTCCGCCCCGCTTCGGAGGTATTAAGCCACACCAGGAAATCATAGGCCAGTTTTTTTTCACCCTCCGAAGCCAGGGCGTTTACCGCGTAGTAGTTGGGCACAAAAACCGGAATAGAGCTGTTGAGCTTTTCCACGGTCATGCCGTCGGTCCGGACAATGTCGGCGCTCTTAAAGGGCATTTTTACCGGAAGGAATTCCAGCCGTTCCGCCATTTCCTTATTGACGTTGGCGATGTTGCCGTAGGCCCAGTTGCCCTGCTTAAAGAACACCGCCTTGCTGTCCGCGAAGATCTGTACCGTCTGGTCGTAGCCGAAGTTCGCGGGGGATACAAAATCCTGGCTCCGCCGGGCGGGCCCGTTCCAGCCCGCCAGGTGGCTGGTCTTAAGATCCAGCGCCTGGGCATAGTCGATAAACGCCGGCCTGGCGGCCCGGACCTTGTCGTCCGCCGCGTCCGCGGCCTCGTTGGGGGAGGCAAAAACCGCGTTCAGTGCCACGTTGATAAAGTGATCCCCGTAGGTCCACTTTTCCGCCCCCATGACGGCAAAAACGCCGGTCAGGTTTGCCGCCAGCCCCGCCCGGGCGGGGGGAAAGGCGTAGAATCTGCCCGAAAGGCTTATCCTGGCGGCGGAGGGGGACGCAATCCACCCGTCCAGGGCCGTTACCAGGGCCGCCCACTCGTCGTAGGTGGCGCTCTTGATGTCGGCAATCAGGGAATCCACGACCCCCGCCCCAAAGATGTCCGACAGCATCCGGCGGTCCGCAATATAGCCGTAGCCTTCCACGTTGTAGGGAACCCCGTAACTGGCCGCGCCGTCGCTCAGCCGCAGGGAAGGGGCAATCCCCCGGACCAGGGCGGCAAAGGCGTCGTCCTGGACCAGGTTCAGATCCTGGGCAAAACCGCCCTGCCTCCATTCAACCAGCTCCTTAACCCCCTGGATGGAAAAGATCGCGGGCTTGTTCCTGGCGTTCATCTCCGCCCGGAGGGTTTCCATGTGATCCTGGCCGGAACCGATGGAAAAGGCCTTGACCCGGACCCCCGAGGCCGCGGAATAGGCCCGGCACATATCTTCGAACTGCTGGGCGTTTTCGCCCTTGGAATTATAAATATACAGGTCGTACCCCTTGTCGGGGGCTTTACAGCCAGCCGCCCACAGGGCCGCCAGAACCGCCGCAGCCAAAAAAAACCGTTTCATTTTTTACTCCTTGTGGTTCGTACTTTTTTACAATAGACGGCGAAACCTTCGCCTTTGAAAAAGATCCACGCTTTCCATTCTAGTGGGTATCAAATAAAATGCAAGCTGTTTTTCCGCGGAGCTATCACTCAAACGAAAGAGGAAGAGAGTACCACAAAAAGTCGAAGAAGTCGTGCGACACGAGGTCGCTTGAAGTTTTTAAGAGAAAACCGTTCTTTTCCCTTTACTTTTTTGACTGCGAACCAGAGGTTCGGCGAACCTTTGGTTCGATTTGACCTTGTGGTTAAAAATTCTTCTTTCCGGCAAACAAAGGAGAGATTTCAGGGTACATTGCGGAATATCGAAGCAAACGTTCGTGTCTGTTCTTGGTTAAATGGACAATTGCTGCGCGGGCCAATTATGGGCTTGACAGGGGGAGCTTTTTTCTGATATGTTAAGTTATTCTGAATTCTGTTTGAATTTGGAACGGCTTTAGGTATTAGATTTGTTCAACAACCC
>JAISBN010000144.1 GCA_031266175.1 Treponema sp.
CCCTCCCTGCCGTCCGCCCCGTATCCCGGAAAAACAAAGCCGTCAAATAATTCATGGTAAGTACATTCCGCCGCGATTGCCGCCGTCCCCCGGTACGCATCGGGCCATGACCGGAGCCGCCGGTCTAATTCCCCGTCGGGCAGGAGCAGCCCCGTTCCTTCCTCTACCGCGTCCCCTTCTTGCAGGTTCCCAACCGTCTTGTTAAGAGCGATTGCCCGTAATGCCCGGTGGACCCGGTAGTCTTCTTTTTCTAAGAAAAGAGAATCGTCAAGAAAGGCGAGGGGGAGATTATGCTTCCGGCTTGCGCTTACGGCGCGAAAGGAAGAAGGGGTTACGGCCCCGTAGAGCCGGGGGACACCAGGTCCCGTAACCTTCCCCGCCAATGCTCCCAATACTTCCTCATCCCCTGAAGCGATGGAAAGCCCCGCCGAGTGTTCCCGCAGGAGGGCGACAGGATCATAGTTCTTTTTATCCCTATTCCGCAGGGTCAGTATTTCACAAAGCCGGGAGAACCCTGTCCGGTTTTGGACAAAACAGTACAGGGCGGCCTTCTCCTTCCCGCTTTCATGGGGGACCGTTAATGCCGTCCCGATGACGGGCCGCAGCCCCTGTTCCTTTGCGGTTTCTATAAAGGTATGGACCCCGTAGAGGTTATCCCGGTCGGCTATGCAGAGGGTTTCCGCGCCTAAAGAACGGACCACCGCCGCCAGTTCTCTCGGTTTCCGTACCCCGTAGAGGAAGGAGTAAGCTGAGGTGAGGCCAAGCCTGGCAAGCATTAAGCAACCTTGGGGGGGTTAAAGTGCTTTTCCCAAAGTTTAATGCAGTCGTCTATAAACGATTTTCGTAAGTTGTTTCGCTTTTCCACAGATATTTCTTCAAAATCCGCCTTTACCAAAGTATCAAGTGTATCATCCGCCACTAATTCTACCCTGCCGGTCCGTAAATAACATTGTGTTCCCTCATGGTCTTTCTCCCCTTTTTTTATGCCTCGCAGCCTCCTCGCCTGTACAAGGCCATAAAACCTGACACCGGCGTGAGTCTTTGCGCTTCGATGCGCTTTCCATTCCTTGTCAGTAAAAAGAGCCCGCAATGGAAAACTTGTATCAGGAGGATACTCACCTACGCGTTTTATCATATCCTGAACCAGGTCCGTTACAGGATCGTCCCTAAACCCTAGTAGTTCACGCGCCCGAGCCGAAATTGATTGTCCCTTGCTCCGAGATTCTTCTTGAAACCTGGTGTACTCATCTTCCGAGACAGCGACCGTCAAAAATTTTTGCATAATAGGTGTTCTCCTTACTATTGGTATATGTACATTGGTACTTATACCAATAGTACCCCAGCCGTGATCAATCTGTCAAGCGAATTCCAAAAAATTTAATCGCTGTGCCTGTGATCCCAGCCCCGTCCCTTTCCTTGAAGCAGCCAACACCAGTCCCTTGGTAACGGCGTTTACCCCGTACCGTCCCCGTATGGCGTCTGCCGCTTCCTGTATCCGCCGCTGCCGTTCATCCCTTTCCGGTACAAACAAATCCGGTTCCCACCCCAAGGGCTGCAAATCCCCCAAGGCCAAGGTTAAGCCCCGTATCCGTATCCGCCGTTTCACTACCCGCTGGTACACCCGTTCCGCCGCGTCCCAAATTTCCCGGTCCAGTATCAAAAGCCGCCGTTCCCGTTCCTCCCCCGACGCCGTTACGCCGTCGGCGTATGTCGCTATAAGCGACAGCTTTCCCGCTCCCAGCTTTTCCTTCCGCATGTCCACCCCGGCGTTTTCCGCCAGATACCCCAACGCCCCCCGGATAACTTCAAAATCAACCGCGTCTTCCTCAAAATCAAGCCGCCGTTCTATCGGTCCCGGCCCCTTCCCGTCCTCCGCATGAAGGACCCGGCTGTCGTCCATCCCCCGCGCCGTATCCCGGAGCATAAGCCCCCGCCACCCGAACAGGGCCAGGGTTTCGCCGTCCCCCAGGGCCGCCAGTTCCCCGATTTCCCGAAACCCGGTGGCTGTAATGGTACGCAGCAGGGAAGGCCCCAGCAACAGCAACAGCCGGATGTCTTGGTGCGCCAAAAACGCCGCTTCGTCCCCCCGCCGGATATGAATGAGGCCCGTGGGCCGAATAGTCCGGGGCGCCACCTTCCCCGTCAGTTTGTTCCCTGCCGCCGCCGTTGCGGGATAGAGCCCCGTGTCCGCTAAAATCCCTTTGAGAAGACGGCTTACGCAGTCCACCGGGACCCCGAACAGCCCCGCAGTCCCCGTAATATGGGGATTATCCCCGGCTGTATCGCTTCAGGCGATACAGCCGCCGCCACCGCCCGCCCTCTGCTGGTCCCCCTGAAAACAAAGGGCCGCCTGAGGACTGCCAAAACGCGCAAGGGATAGAAGCGGAAATCCCGCAGACCCCCGCAGGGGGTTGAGGAATTGGAGCGGATAGCCCGGTCGCCGCGCAGCGGCGATGCGCCCAATCTAAACTCTACATTCGGCCTAAAAAATAATACCCCGCCCACCCGCGAACCGGGCCCAATTATATCGTAACCTGACGGCATACTTCCGCGCCCGTTATGAGAACCAAAAGCGGGTGGTTTTTTTTATTTGTTTGACAAGGAGAAAAAAGGAGTGTATCCTATACCCATCTTTCAGGTTCACGCCTGGAAAACGTCATAAAGGGGGTTAAAGCGATGCGTACCGGGAAAAGTAACATGACATTAACATTTACCCCCCCCCCCCCCCGCGTATATTACGGTTTAGTTGTATTTCCTAGAAAACGTTGCGTTTATCTATCATTTTATAGCATAGTTATATTTTTTCTCGCAAAAAACGTCCGCTTTGAATACTTTTAAGGAGCGCTGTATGAGATACCCGCCTATAGTAAAGAAATTCCCCCATATCCTGCACGGGGGCGATTATAACCCGGAGCAGTGGCTTCCCTGGAAGGATACCGTCTGGAAAGAGGACATGCGCCTTGCCAAACTGGCCGGCGTCAATACCCTGACGGTGGGGATGTTCGCCTGGACCGCCCTTGAGCCGGAAGAGGGCGTCTACCGTTTTGAGTGGCTCGATGAGGTGATGGACATGCTGGCCGAAAACGGCATCGCCGCGGTTCTGGGTACGCCCTCCGGGGCGCGGCCCGCGTGGATGAGCAAAAAGTACCCCGAAGTGCTGCGGGTGAACAAGCTCCGCCGGCGGAACGTCCACGGGGAACGGCACAACCACTGCCTCTCTTCCCCGGTGTACCGGGAAAAAACAAGGGCAATTAACGAGCGTCTCGCGCGGCGTTACAAGGACCACCCCGCTCTGGCGGTTTGGCACGTCTCCAACGAATACTCCGGGGACTGCCACTGCCCCCTCTGCCAGGCCAAATTCCGGGAGTACCTGAAAAACAGGTACAAAACTCTGGACGCCCTGAACAGGGCGTGGTGGTCCGCCTTTTGGAGCGGAACCGTTACCGATTGGGATGAGATCGAAAGTCCCGGCAGCCCCGGCAACGGGGGACACAACGCGCTCAACCTGGACTGGCGGCGTTTTACCACCGAACAGACCGTGGACTTTTACCTGAACGAAACGGCGCCTCTCAAAGAAATTACGCCGGATGTTCCCTGCACCACGAACCTCATGGCCGAGTATTTCGGGATAGACTATGTCCGTTTCGCGGAGGTTCTCGACATCGCCTCCTGGGATTCTTACCCCCGGTGGACCAGCGCGGAGGGGAACGCCGAGATTGGCCTGCGGACATCCTTCAATCATGATTTAATGCGGGGTCTCAAACGCAGGCCCTTCATGCTGCTGGAATCCTGTCCCTCCGCCACCAACTGGCGGCCCGTAGCCAAGCTGCACCGGCCGGGGCTCCACATGCTTCAGTCCGTGCAGGCCCTGGCCCACGGCGCGGACACGGTTCAGTACTTCCAGTTCCGTAAAAGCCGGGGCGGGCCGGAACAGCACCACGGCGCGGTGGTGGATCACGAGGGCAGCGAGAACACCCGGGTGTTCCGGGATGTCGCCGAACTGGGGGCGCGCTTAAAGGGCCTTGACGATCTGGCAGGGGCCGATACCCCGGCGCGGGTTGCGCTGATCCACGACTACCAGACGCGCTGGGC
>JAISBN010000080.1 GCA_031266175.1 Treponema sp.
CGGGGGAAACTTCTGGACGAGTATACTGAAACCCTCGGCTATAACCGGGACTATCTCGCCCATGTCTTGTCAAACTGGGGTACCACCCGGTATATCAGGGCAGGGGGCAAAACGGTAAAGATCATCGCCACACCCACTTCGCAACACGGCCGCAAGGCCCTGAAAACGGCCTCCACCGGCCCTAAACAGGGCAGGCGGCCAAAGTACCAAGGATCACTTCCCGCTACATACAAGGGGTATTTTTGTTTCTCTGATATGGTGAAAGATAATAATGAATACGGCGAAGTTTGGAAGGTTGCTGGTGGTTATGCCATAAAAATAACTCTTATTGACAGTAAAGGCAATCAGAGTGTCCCAATAGCATCTAACACTTTTAACATTACGAACTAATAGTGTTAAAAGTATTTTTTTAAGGCGGGGTAATACCCGCCTTTTTATTTTATTTGTATATTCCGTATTTTCCGGTTATGTTTAATAAATAATTTATTCTTTTCAGTTTGAAACCAAAATAATAATTCTTTATACCTTTTTTGATACTCCTGTTTTAATGTTGAAATTGCTGTTTTCTATATTTATTGACTTGCTTTTATTTTATAATTCTTCTTTTGTCGGTTCTTTATTATATAGGGGTCTTCCGGGTATATGGTGACCGGGTGGTTGTTTTATTTGTTAAGATATGCGGCCTCCGGGTACGCCACACAGAAACCGCGTCAACATCAGAACCAAGAAAAGCTTTGCCGGCAACGATTCCATTCGCCTCCAAAAAATCCGTTAAATTGGAAATAAGCGCAATGGCACCGGATTTTGCCGTTGTTTTGGTTTTTGGGTTCCGATATGAGGCTAGGGCGTCGGGGAAGTCCCGGAAGCTCCTACGGCGCCATTCCCGGTACGCCTTCCAGGGCAGGCCGCTGGAACAGTTGAGGGTTATCTGAAACGTATTTGAATCCCAGCGGCGGGGAATGGTATACGGTTCTAACGGTCTGGACATAGCATCATCCTCCGATAAGACGGAAAAATAAATGCACGATACGTGCACGATGCTACCCAGCTCACGTTTTTCAGAAAAAAATACCGTTTCCTAATTCCTTACTACATAAGGAATTATCTCACTTTGGGGAGTGAAGGATTCGCCCTCCAAGCCTCAACCTCCTGTTTCGGCTTTCCAGGCCGGGGTTTAGTCCTGCCGGCGCCATCCATGGCGCCTTTTCCTCCCTCCGGTCGGCGGGCTAAACCATTCGAATCCTCACTTGGAAACAAAAAAGGCTTTCCTTTCGGAAAGCCATATCTTTGGGGAGTGAAGGATTCGAACCTACGAAGGCTGAGCCAACAGATTTACAGTCTGCCCCATTTGACCGCTCTGGAAACTCCCCGGTAAAAACACCGCCCGTGAAAAGCCATCTTTCGGAATCGAACCGAAGACCTCGAGATTACAAGTCACGTGCTCTGCCAACTGAGCTAAGATGGCGTATCATGGGATACTATACAAAAACAGCTGTCGGAAAGTCAAGTGCCGGTTTCAGCCGGATTTTTCGCGGGGTACGGCGCGGCCCGGTCGGGACGGAGCAGTTCCGCGCCCCGGATATAAACATGCCGGACCTGCTGTTCCCGGTCCAGGTAACAGTGGGCAAGAACCCGGATGGTTCCCGGAAGGCCCCCTTCCGTTTCCGCCTCCTGAAAGACCATCATCGCCAGACGAGAGGCCCTTCCCCCCTTCCGGAGGGCGAAGGCGGGGTTGAGGGCGTTAATGTCGGGGGTTACCGAAAAAAAGAGGGATACCAGCCCGTCCTCGTCCAGGCCGTTTGCCCGGAGGAGTTCGTCGTAGAGTTCCGCCACCGCCGCGCTTATCTCCTCCGGGGTATTGCCGGTACAGACCGCGCCCCGTAAAGCCCTGATGGCCTTGACGGGGTTCAACGGTTTCCTCCCACCGCCCCGATAATAAAGGACGCTCCCAGCAGTACAAGGGCCCCCAGGGCCATAAGGGCCGTATATCCCAGAACACCCAGGAGATACGCGGCCCTTTTCCGTTTTACCGCGTAAACGACATCCAGAACCATGCCGTAAAAGGACGAAATTATCAGCAGCAGGGAAAGGATCAGGGAAAAATGTACCAGCAAAAGCTGGATTTCGCCGCCGGCTTTCCGGTAGGAACCGGCGGCATAGCAGGCGGCAAGCGCCAGGACCGCTGCCCCGATGAACCAGACGGTATATTTTACGAGCTTACCCAGCAGCGGTTCGGTAAGTGGCCGCGCCCCGCCGCCTCTCCGGCGCGGATCCGCGGTTGTTAAATTCCGTCTCATGGCTTATTATTGTAACAGAAAAACCCGGAAGCTTCAAATCCGGAAGGTTATGTTTTTATGAAGAAAATGCTTGTTACCCTGGTACTCCTCCTTATTGCCGGCGGAGCGGTTTTTTTTTCCGGCTGGGTTCAGATGGACGTTCCCCCCGGTTCCTGGGGAGTCCTGCGGTCCAAAACCCACGGGACCGGGGAAACCGTTATCCGGGAGGGACGCTTCCACTGGGTCTGGTACAAACTGATTCCCCGGAACGTGACGGTGGCCGTTTTTCAGATCCGGGAGCGGTCCATTCCCGTTGAGGCATCGGGGGTCCTGCCTTCCGGGGATGTCTATTCCGCCATGGCGGGGCTGAAAACCGATTTTTCCTACCGGTTTTCCCTGACGATTTTGTATAGGCTCAAGGGTGAATCCCTGCCGGTTCTCGCGGACCGGGAAAATCTGCTTACCCAGGAAGACCTGGACAACTATACGGAGGGGCTTTCGAAGAAAATAGAAAACCATGCCCGGGGTCTGCTCTGGGCCTGCGGGGAAAATGAAAAAGCCATGGCGGAAGCCCGGAGGACCGGGACCATCCGGATGCTGGAAGCGGAACTCCGCGGCGCTTTTCCCGATACGGAAAACCTCAGCTGTACCGTAAAAACCCTGCGGGTCCCCGACTTTGTTCTTTACAGTGAAGTCCGCAGCCTGTACCGGGATTACCTGGCCGCCCAGCGGGGTAATCTTCGGGGGGAAATCACCGTCATGGCCGTGGAAGCCGCCCAAAACCGCCGCCGTTTTGAAGAGCTCAGCGCCTACGGGGAACTCCTGACCAAATATCCCGTGCTGCTGCGGTATCTTGCCCTTGAAAAGGGTCTGGTCCTTCAGGACCAGGTCATCCAGGACCAGTGACGAAGTAACGTGACGAAGTAACGTGACGAAGTAACGTCATGACGAGGTAGGGGTGGAATATTTTTTTAATTTTGAAAAAATTGCCTATTTAAAGGGAAAGCGGCCCGACGGATGTATTCTCTGCCATCTGCGGGACCAGGCGCCGGACGTCACGGATACCGTCGTATACCGGACCGATGCCGTGGCGGTTTCCCTTAACCTGTATCCATATAATCCGGGGCACCTGCTTATTTTTCCCCTCCGGCACGTAAAGGATATCCGGGAACTTGACGCCCCGGAACGGCGGTCCCTGGACGGGGCTCTGGACAAAGCCCTGGATATTCTGGATTCCCTCTACCATCCTTCGGGATACAATACGGGGTTTAATATGGGCCTGGACGCCGGGGCCTCCATCGAACACCTTCACCTCCACCTGATTCCCCGGTATCCCCGGGAGCTGGGGATAGCGGAACTCCTAGGGGGTAAACGGGTCCTGGTGGAGGACCTGGCGCTTACCCAAAAACGGCTTCTGGAAGCTTTTGCCCATTGAAAAAAGGCGGGCAACCTGTTATAGTCACCCTATGAGGCCTCTGCATTTTTTGTTATTGCTGATATTCCTGTTCACTTCGGTTTTTACGCTTTCCGCCCAGGAAGAAGACGAGGAAGATGACGACGACGAAAACATCCCCATATCGTCGGACTGGTCCGGTTCCTCCGCGACCATGTACACCCGGGGGGATCAGATTTTTACCATAAGCCTGGGACTGGTAAAGCCCCTGTTTTTTGCGGATCAGGAAAAGGGCTACCTGGATTCAAATATGAAACTGGGGGGGATGGGCGCCCTGGGGTACAGTTATTTTCTGGGTCCCCGCCTGTTTATCGGGGGTGAATTAAACGGCATGTTTGCCTCTACCACCGGGGAAAACATGTACTTTATCGTACCCATCGGCTTCCGGATCGGGTACCAGTTCGTATTCCGCCGCTTTGAATTTCCCCTGGCGATGATGGTGGGATTTGCCCCCCAGTCGCACCACAATAGAAGTTATTTCGGTTTTTTTGCCAAACCGACGGCTTCCGCTTTTTTCCGCCTGAATTCCGACTGGTCCTTCGGCCTGAATTCCAGTTTCTGGTGGGCCCCCCAGTGGACCGGCAAGGAAAGGATCCAGCACAGCGGAAATGTAAATATCCACGGTTTCTTTCTGGAATTCAGCCTCAGCGCCCGGTATCATTTTTAAAGGCGGTCGTAGATGAAAGCAAACATACACCGGTTAGCACTTTGTCTTGCCGCCGCCTGGGCCGTGTTGTCCGGCGGCTGTGATCAGGAGCCCCTTTTCTGGGACATATCCCAGGAATATCCCCCCATAGAGCCCCTCATCAAGGGCGCTCCTTCCCAAATTGTGGAATATAACGGAAACCTCTATGTCAGTAACGGCGATGTATGGGAATACACCCCGGGAAACTGGCACAGGATAGATCAACCCGGCCCCCAGATTAAGGTCGTGGCGGCAGCCAACGGCAGGCTTTTTGCCCTGTCCTGGGCCGGTACCGTTTATGAGCGGACCTCCCCCTCCGGCTGGAAAAATCACGGTAGTGTTGACAACGCCGAACAGCTTTTCGGCGCGGGGAATCATCTTTTTATCGGAGTCCGTACCGGGACGGCCGGGACGCCGGACGGGTATAAGGTTGTAATAAAAAATGCCTCGGGTAGTACAAGTGATCCTTTGGGTGATGAACCCGGAATTTCCGGGACCGGGTTATTGAGGGGCGCCGCCGAAGTTGGTGGCGATGTTTACTTTGGAACAAGTATAGGAGGCGGCGTTTTCAAAGTTGACCTTTCTCTTGTCCTTAACCGTCCCGTCATCGGGTTGCTTGGATATGATAACGTCTTGTATGCCGTTACCGATGGAGGCACGGTGTATTACGGTGTACCGGGAGTTCCCATCAACAGCGATTTCCGTTTTTCCGGGGCCATTGTCGGCTGGGAACACAATGGGGAAAAGATGTTGCTCCTGGGCCTCCAGCGATCCAGCGGGTCCTACGGGTACGGTTACCGGGAGACGCGGCTGCCGGCGGGAACGGGGGGCATCGTAACGCCGGGCAGTTCCGCTCCCTCCAGCGTTGAAATCGACTCCCAGTATACCAGCGCCATCGGGGATCACGCGGTTACCTCCATTTATGTTCTTACTGGCAGTAACAGCGGGGATACCGCCGGCCGGCCGATCATCTTTGCCTGTACCGCCAAAGACGGCCTGTGGTCTTACCGGGTCAGGGACGGGGAGGCCCAGTGGAACGGCGAGGACAACAGCAACTGACCGTGCATGGATGACCTTTTTTCCGTATCGGGAACGCTCCGGGACGGACCGCTGGCGGACCGGATGCGGCCCCAAACCCTGGACGAGGTTATCGGCCAGGATCACATCGTAGGGCCCGGCAGGCTCCTCCGGCGGGCAATCCAGGCGGACCGGCTTTCGTCGGTTATTTTTTACGGCCCCCCCGGTACGGGAAAAACCAGCCTGGCCAGGGTTATCGCCAATACCACCAAAAGCACCTTTGAAAGCCTCAACGCGGTCCTCTCCGGGGTGAAGGATATCCGGGAAGCAATCGGCCGGGCCGACGAACGGCGGAGGCTTTACGGCAAACGGACCATCCTTTTCGTGGACGAAGTCCACCGCTGGAACAAGGCCCAGCAGGACGCCCTCCTCCCCTGGGTTGAAAACGGTACGGTGATTCTTGTGGGGGCCACCACGGAAAATCCCTTTTTTGAGGTGAACCGGGCCCTGGTCAGCCGGAGCCGGATCTTTCAGTTAAAAAGCCTGACCCCGGGGGATCTGAAAAAGGCCGCTCTCCGGACCCTGGCCGACAGGGACCGGGGGTACGGCAAATGGAAGGTCCTTTTTGAAGACGGGGCCCTGGAACACCTGGTGGAAGTTTCAGGGGGCGATGTCCGGAGCCTCCTGAACGCCCTGGAACTGGCCATCGAGACCTCCCGGGCCGGCAAAAACTGGCCGCCGCCGGAAAATACGGAAATCCCCATTACCCTGGAAGCGGCGGAAGAAAGCATCCAGCGCCGGGCCGTCCTGTATGACCGGGACGGGGATTACCACTTTGACACGATCAGCGCCTTTATCAAGAGCGTCCGGGGCAGCGATCCCGACGCGGCCCTCTACTGGCTGGCAAAAATGGTCCGGGCCGGGGAAGATCCGGCCTTTATCTTCAGGCGCATGATTATCCTGGCCAGTGAGGATGTGGGAATGGCGGACCCCTATGCCCTGCCGGTGGTTATCGCCTGCGCCGAATCCTTCGACCGTATCGGCTTCCCGGAGGGAAATTTCCCCCTGGCCCACGCCTGTCTATACCTGGCCACCGCCCCCAAGTCCAATTCCGCCATGGCCTTTTTCGACGCCCTGGCGGAGGTGGATAAAGAAGACGCCGAGGTCCCCAACCATCTGAGGGACGCAAGCCGGGACGCGGAAGGGTTCGGCCACGGCGAAGGCTACATCTATCCCCACGCCTACCGGGATCACTGGGCGGCCCAGCAGTACCTGCCCAACGCCCTCCGGGGTAAAACCTTCTACATGCCTTCGGCCCCGGGATACGAGGGACGAATCAGGAACGAGGTGCTCCGTAAACGGGAAGCCCAGGCCGCGGTCGTGCTGGGCGGACAGCCTGCGCCCGGAGACGAAATTTTAAGCTGGTCCCCCTCGGCAAAAGGACGGGAAGGCTGGTTCAAGCGGCTGGAATCGGACCGGAGCGCCCTCCTCCTCGCGGACCGGGACGTTCTTCTGGACCGGCTGGAGCTGCAGCGTCACAGCCGCGTCCTTGTCCCCGGGGCGGAGGACGGCCTTTTGCTGTGGGAAGGCCTCCGCCGGGTTCCCGAAGGCCTCTGCGCCGCCCTGGTTTCCTCCCCGGAGGCCCGGGAAGCGCTGGAACGTTTTGCCGCCGTCCTGGAGGACATGGAAAAACCGGCGATAGCGGTGGCCTTGAAGGCTACGGGGACCGGCGCCGTTTTGCCAAGCCCGGCGGAAGCCGGACAATGGTTCGGCACGCCGGAATTTGACGCCATCGTCCTGCGGGAGCCCTTCCGCCGGGGTATGGCGGCTTCGGAGGAGAGCTTCAGCGCCCTGGCGGAAGCGGCCGCGGCCCTGCTGGCGCGGGGCGGCCGGCTTTCCCTCCTCGCCTCCCCCCCTTCCCTGGGCCAGCGGATCTCCCGGATACTGGAAGAACCGGAGCAGGCAGGGGGAAAAGCCGGCCGGGCCGTTTCCGGCCCGGCCGCCCGGCCGCCGCCGGTAAAGCAGGCGGCGGCGCTTCTCTCCGCCCTTTCCGGGGCGGAGGAAGCGTTTTTTGCCGATCCCCGGGCAGAGTGGGGCTGGACCGCCGGGATGCTGGAACAGGCCTTTACCCGCCGGGGATTTTCCGTCGAAACCGCCCTTTTGGACCGGAAAGAAGAACGGCTTATCACCGAAAGGGATCTGTCGATGTGGTTTAACCCGGAAAAGTCCCCCTGGGGCCGGGCCATGGCCGCCTGCCTGGGGGAACAAAATTTCAGGGAACTGCAAACGGCCCTGGCCGAACGGACCCGCCGGGGACCGGCCCTCTGGACCTGGAAAAGCCTGTTGATAAAAGCGGCGCTTTAAAACATAATTTTTTATTTTTTTACTATTTCCGTTTTTACTATTTCCAAAAATGGTAGTACAATGACCTTATGTCCTTTTCTCCCCTCCAGGTTGGGTATATAGCCAATACGATTACCCCTGTTCCGGCCGGCGGCTATGTCAAGGCGGCGCTGGATCTTTTTGACCAAAAACCGGATTTGGAAGTTGTGCCCATAGCCGGTGAAGACGGAACGGTCCTTGGAGTGGTGTCTCGTAAAATTACCGCCAATTTTGCCGTATCCGCCGTATACCGGGGGTATCAGAAAAACCTCAAGGATTTTCTGATACCCTTCCGGGGCATCCTGGAAGGCCGGGATTTTATCTCCAGAATTGTCGATAAAAACCTGAAAATAGATCAGGGGGAATATCCGGCCTGGTTTGCAATCCACCACAACCGCCGTTACCTGGGGATTGTAAGCCTCCAGTACATGCTGGAATACATCAACACCCTCCGATCCCAGGACATGAAAACCGCCGGGGAAATTCAAAAAAACATACTGGGTAAATCCGTACCGCAGGACAGCCGGTTCCGGCTCTTTTTCTATAACCAGATGGCCCATGAAATCGGAGGGGATTACTACCACGTCTTTTCAAACGGAACGGACCGTTACCTGATCGGCTGTTTTGACGTATCGGGAAAGAACATCGCAGGTTCCATGGCGGCAATGGCCCTAGGCGCCTGTTTTTCCACGCTGGAACTTTTTAAATACCACGAAACGCCGGAAAAAATTACCAGGCTTCTCAATTCCCTGATTAAAGACGTTGCGCCCCTGGGGTATTTTGTGGCGGCCGTACTTTTCCACATTGATTTTTCTTCCAAGGCCCTTGTAATCCACAACTGCGGCTTTTCTCCTGTTTCGGTCTTTAAGCCCCTGGATGATAAAAAAATTGGCCATAAGATCCTTGAGCCCGGCCTGCCTCCCCTGGGGATTGAAGAGACCCTTGACCTGAACGAAGGTCAGATTGTCCCTATTGTCGAAGGCCTTAGGATAAGCACGTATTCGGACGGCTTTACCGACATGACCAACAGTTTCGGGGAACGCTTTGGGGAGGAAAAAACCGGCGATGTCCTTAAAAAACTGCACCATTGTTCGCGGGAACAAATGAAAATAAACCTTGACCGGGAGATCCGGCAATGGATCGGGGAAGCTTCCCTGGCGGATGATCTGACCCTGATGGACCTGCGGTTTTAAAATTTTTCCTCAAGTTCCGGCGGGATTATGCCGATACTATGATTAGTGAAAGGTCTTTCCGCCTTGTCCGCGGCGGGCGTGTACGCTGTTATTTGCTCTCCTGGTAAATATCGGCTTGCCTGGAAAGAACTTGAGCGATTGTGGGAGGTTTAAGGCTTCCCGGAAAGACAAGGATGTCTTTCAAATATTTTCAAGGAGGATGACATGATCATCAATCACAACCTCAGCTCCATGTTTGCCGACCGGTCTCTTAAAGTAACCAACGAGAGCCTTACCAAAAACATGGAAAAACTCTCTTCGGGCCTCCGCATTAACCGTGCGGGGGACGATGCTTCCGGCCTCGCGGTGTCCGAAAAACTGCGGAGCCAGATCCGGGGCCTGAACCAGGCGTCCCAGAACGCTACCAACGGCATTTCCTTTATCCAGGTTACCGAAGGATACCTTCAGGAAAGCCAGGATATTATCCAGCGGATGAGGGAACTGGCCGTTCAGGCGGCTAACGGCATCTACTCCGAGGAAGACCGGATGTACATCCAGGTGGAAGTTTCCCAGCTGGTGGACGAAGTGGACCGGATTGCGAGCCATGCCCAGTTTAACGGCATGAACATGCTCACCGGCCGTTTTGCCCAGCTTGGGGGGAACAACGTGATTACCGCTTCCATGTGGTTTCACATCGGCGCCAATATGGACCAGCGGGAACAGGTTTACATCGGTACCATGACTTCCATGGGGCTGGGAATCCGCAATGTGGGGGACGGTAGTTTCCTGAGCATTGCCAGTCCCGACGAGGCCAACCGGGCCATCGGGGTCCTAGACGAAGCCTTAAAGCGGATTAACAAGCAGCGGGCGGACCTGGGAGCCTACCAGAACCGGCTGGAACACGCCGTCCGGGGCCTCGATGTGGGCGCCGAAAACATGCAGGCGTCGGAATCCCGGATCCGGGACACCAATATGGCGAACCAGACGGTCAGGTACGTTACCGACCAGATTCTGGTCAACGCCGGAACCGCCATGCTTGCCCAGGCGAACCAGCGGGCTACTTCGGTCTTGCAACTCCTGCAATAGTGTAGTATTATTGTAGGGGGGAAAACCCCCGGAGGATCGGCAAACGGTTCTCCGGGGACATTTTCCCGCCAAAGTACGAAATCCGGCGAAAGCGGGATTTCGTACCGGAGAATCCGCAGGGTTCTCCCAAAAATACGAAATCGAACGAAAGTGAGATTTCCTGCTCGTTCTTTGACAAACACCCTGGTGAGTAACCGTGCGGCGTCTGCATTAAATACCCTGGTAATAAGGGTATTTAATGAGTTCCGTGAGGGGCAGGGGCAGGATCGGCGCGATCGTTCTGGCCCGCTCTCCGTACGGAACGGCTTCGGCAAGGATTGCCGGAGTTAACAACTCATGGAGGGTTATTTATGATTATCAATCACAACATGAGCGCCATGTATGCCAACCGCCAACTGGGTGTGACCAATGCCGATGTAGCCAAGAGTATCGAAAAACTCAGCTCCGGCATGAGGGTTAACCGGGCGGGAGATGACGCTTCCGGGCTTGCGGTTTCCGAAAAAATGAGGAGCCAGATCCGGGGGCTTAATCAGGCGGAGCGCAACATCCAGAACGGGGTGTCTTTTATCCAGGCTACCGAAGGTTATCTTCAGGAAACCCAGGATATTCTGCACCGCCTTCGGGAACTGTCGGTCCAGTCCGCCAACGGTATTTATACCGACGAGGATCGGATGCAGATCCAGGTGGAAGTTTCCCAGCTGGTGGACGAAATCAACCGGATTGCGAGCCATGCCCAGTTCAACGGGATGAACATGCTTACCGGATCTTTTGCCCAGAATTCTGCTGTTAACCGGGTTATGCAGTTCCAGGTAGGGGCCAATATGGACCAGAGCGAACAGGTCTTTATCGGTACCATGACAGCCAGCGCTCTCGGTTTACAGACCGCCCAGGGTGAAGCCGGTACCGTTTCCATCGCTACTCCGGAAGAAGCCAACCAGGCTATCGGAATGGTGGACTCGGCGCTGAAACTGGTTTCCAAGCAGCGGGCCGATCTTGGCGCATACCAGAACCGGTTCGAAATGGCCGCCGACGGGGTTGCCATTGCATCGGAAAATCTGCAGGCCGCCGAATCCCGGATTAGGGATACCGATATGGCGGGGCAGATGGTGGATTACACCAGGGACAGTATTCTGAACCAGGCGGGAACCGCCATGCTGGCCCAGGCCAACATGCGGACCCAGTCGGTATTGCAGCTTCTGGGCTAAGCGCCGCTTTCAAGAGACTTCTGGACGTCGTCTTTTGAAGCTTTAGGAAGAACAGGGGAGCGCGCGCCCTTCCCTGTTTTTCTTTATTTTAAAAAAAGACAGCGGTTTCCGTGCCGGGTTAAAAATGGAATTTAAACGCCGGTTTACGGAAGCATCCTCATAAAGAGGAGGAGTGCTATGGATATACAAATTACCGTCGCGGGAAACGGATTCCCGCAGAAGGAACTCCCCCAGGAACGGATTTCCGCGCAAGCTGTACACATTAAAGCCGCCGAAACAAAAGCGGTGATGGAAAAAATTCAGGCCTCTCTGCCCGGTAACCGTAAAGAGCCTCCGGCGGATATCATGGTGGATCTGGAAAAAATAACCCTGGCTTTTAACAAGAAGCTTAAATTCGAGGTTGATCACCAGTCCCATGACGTTATTGTAAAGGTTATAGACCCCGAAACCGATAAGGTGATTAAGGTTCTTCCGCCCGAAGAGCTGCAAAGGCTCCATTCCAGGTTAAAGGAGACCATAGGATTCCTGTTCGACGAGCGGATATAATAAACGGATACCGCAGGCGGCAGGGCCCGCGGAGGGAGGGTTATGTCCGACATTTATATTCCCGGTGTTAAAAGCCGGTTTAATACAGACACGCTCATCGAAGACCTGATGAAGGTCGAACGGATACCTAAGGATCGTGCCGAAAAACAGATTGAAACGCTCCAGACCGAAAAGGGATACTGGCAGGAAATCGGCCGCAGGGTCGGTTCCCTGAGGGAAAGCGTCAGATCCCTGTATTCGTTCCAGAATCCTTTCAGCGAGCGGATCGCGCGGTCTTCCGACGAGTCGGTGCTTACCGCCACCGCTACCAGGCAGGCGGTGGAACAGGAACGGAGTTTTTCCGTTAGGCAGATCGCCAGGGCGGACCGCTTTCTTTCGAATCCCCTGGATACCTCGTTTCGGGTACCCGAAGGAAACTACGGTTTTAAAGTCGGCGGCGATGAAATAAGCTTCAACTACCGGGGCGGAACCCTTAAGGATTTTACCGAAGTCCTCTCCCGCCGGGGCCGGGGTAAAATCCAGGCAAGCATTGTTTCCGTGGAAAAAGGCACCCAGTCCCTGCTGGTAGAATCCCTGGTAACCGGCGCCGAAAACCGCCTGTCCTTTTCCGGCGCGGCGGAAGGCCTGGCCCGTTCCCTGGGTCTGGGCGAACCCGCCGAAGAAAGCGGCGATCCCCCGCTGCCCGCCAAAGCGGCCGTGCTCGAAGCCCCCCGGACCGTTCCGGCGGAAAACACGGCGGCCATTGCCTTTCCGGAAGACGCCCGGAACCTGAGCGCCAATAGGGGCATGATCCTAAGCTTTGAAACTTCCACAAAGATTATCCCCCAGGACAATACCGTTTCCCTCCCCCCTCCCGGGCCTTCGATCCCAAAAACAGGATCGATAAGTTATGGCGGCATTACCATCGAAAACGATGTTTCGTCGGTTCCCCTGCCGGAGTGGGAGGCTCCTCCCCCGCCCCGGCGGGTGGACGATTTGGCCATACTTTCCCTTCGTTTTACCGACAATTCCTCCGCGGCCCTTCCCCTGGTTGGGGATTCCTCTTCTTTTGTTCCCAGTAAAATCAACCTGGATGAGCTTACGGGAGGAAAAACCATCGCGTCCATGGAGGTGGTCAATAACAATACCCACCGGGATTTTTCCATCCGGAACATCACGGTTGTAAATCCCGCCCCGCCCCCCGCTTTTAAGCCGGGAAACGCCGTTTCCATCGCCCAGGATGCGATCATCGACATGGAGGGCATTGAAATCAAGCGGCCGTCCAACGAGATAAGCGATCTTATTCCCGGCGTAACGGTGATTGCCAGGGCCCCCTCCGACAGGCCCGTAACCCTGAACGTGGAGCCGGACCGGGAGGCGGTCAAGGACGCCATTATTTCCATGGTGGGCAACTATAACCGTCTGATGGCGGAATTAAATGTCACCACCAGGGCCGACGAACGGGTTATCCAGGAGCTCTCGTACCTGAGCCCCGAGGAACAGTCGGATCTGCGGAAACGGCTGGGGGTTTTTTCCGGCGACTCCATGCTGAACCAGTTTAAAAACGGCCTTCAGCAGGCTGTCTCCGGCGCTTACCCGACCCAGGCCGAACGGGATCTTGCCATGCTCGCCCAAATCGGCATCGGTACCGATGTCCGGCGCTCGGGAGCAACCACGGGGTACGATCCTTCCCGGCTCCGGGGGTACCTGGAAATCGACGAAAAAGTTCTTGACGCTGCTTTGCGGAAGGATCTTCCCGCCATACAGCAGCTTTTTGGTTACGATACCGACGGCGACCTTATCGTTGATTCCGGCGTAGCCCACGCCCTAGAAGGCCTTTCCAAACCCTATGTGGAAACCGGGGGTATCGTCTCCCTTAAAACCGGAACCCTCGATTCCAAAATCAGCCAGGAACAGCGCCGCATTGCCACCCTGGACAGGCAGCTGGAGGCCAAGGAAGAATCCCTCAAACGCCAGTACGGCAGGATGGAAAGCGCCTACAACCGTATGGAAGCCATGGGAACTTCCCTTGACAATTTTAGCAGACAGGCCGATTCAATCAATGGCCGCCGGTAAGAAGTATCCGAGGGTAGATTCATGGAAATAAGCATAAACGGCAAAAAAGCGGACATTACCCTGGAATCGGAAAAAAAAGCGGGCGAAGTGCTGAACGGCATTGACGCATGGCTTGAAGGAACGGGACTGTACATCAGCGGCCTTGAAGTGGACGGCGCCGTATACGGCGCTCTTTCCATGGAAAAAGCCTTTGAGCTTCCCCTGGAGGGTATTTCCCGGATCGATATAAAAACCTCAAGCTGGGCCGAATTAATGATGGAAGCCCTGGTAGGGCTCAGGCAGGATTTCGGCTATTTTGAAACCCGGGATGCGGAGGAGCGGCGGGAATGCCGGGGGCGCTGGGAAAATTCCCCCCCCGCCCTGTTCCTCAAAAAAAATGCCCCCGAACTTCATGTCATGGTACTGCAAACCCTGGAAGAAAGTTTCCCCGTTTCCGCCGCTCTTTCGGTTATTGCCGAACGGATCCGGGAAATAGAAAATCCCCGGCAGGAAATCGGCGGCGCCCAGCTCCTTATCGAAGAAACAGCGAAAAGGCTTCTGGATTTTCCCCTGGATATACAAACCGGAAAAGACGCCCGGGCCGCCGAAACTATCTCTCTTTTTTCCGGCCTGGTGGAAAAAATATACCGTCTTATTTTTCTGTTCAGACACTTCGGAACCGATATTGAATCCATAACGGTTCCCTCTGCGGAAGGTTCCGGTACGGTAAGCTTAAAAGAGTACATCGAAGAATTCAGCGCGGCCCTTAAAGAATTAACCGCCGCCTACGAAAACAATGATACGGTCTTTGTGGGGGATCTGGCGGAATATGAACTTTCTCCCCGGCTCCTCTGCCTGGGAAAAGCCCTGTACGGCATTCAACCGGAGAGAAAACAAGCATGAACCTGTTTTTGCTTCAGGATAATATCCAGTATTTTAAGGAAGACGATCCCATCGCGGGAACCATACTGCTGGTAGGTCTGGGGGCTGTCCTTCTTGTCGTTTTTGTATCGAACCTGATAAAAAACGGCATCAACACCGGCAAGGGTATCAGTAAAAGTTCCGGCACCGGCAGCGCCTCCCGGCTTTCCCCTTTTGCCCTGCGCCGCATAAGCAAAACCTACGGATTTAACCGGGATCAGGCCAAAATCCTTGAGTATGTATTCAGGAACGGCGGCGTTACCGATCCGGAACGGGTGGCGGCAAATCCGCCGGTTCTGGACAAACACTTTAAGCGGGCCTTTAAGCAGATCGAAAACAGCGCCGGTTCCGACGAGGAAGCCCAGCAAAAACTGGCCATGCTTTTTGCGGTCCGGAACATCATGGAGGTATACCACAATACCAGTCCGGAAACTCCTTCCAGCCAGCAGATATCCGCCAATATGGCCGCGGTGCTGACGGTAAACCAGGAATCCTATCCGGTCAAGGTAATCAATTCCAAGGGAGAAAGCGTACTGGTCGACTGCCCCCGTAACGCCCTGGGTACCCTTATCAGGTTCCCCAAGGGTACCAGGGTAAACCTGGCGTTCTTTACCAAAACAAGCAAGGGTTTTTCCTTTGACAGCCAGGTTCTGGGCATATCCGATACTTCCTTCGGCCCCGCCCTGCAGCTTTCCCACGCCGGCAGGGCAAAACCCATGACCCAGCGGCGGTTCCGCAGAAGGCAGGCCGCTCTTTCCTGCGATTATTACCTGGTCAGAATTGAAGATTTAAAAAACAAAAAGCCCCCCAAAATGATGGTGGATCCCCGGCGCATGAGCGGCAGCCTTACCGATGTTTCCATCGGAGGCTGCGCCGTCAAAACCCAAAGTTCCGTCCCCGCCGGATCGCGGCTGAAAATAGAATTCGACTATGCCCAAAGCGCCCTTCCCATTGCGGTTCTGGGCCAGGTTTTAAGGATAAACAGAAGCGGCATTACCAACACCATCATGCACATCAAATTCCTTAAGGTGCCCCGCAAATCCATGAACGCCATCAACGCCCTGGTCTTTGAATATGGCAGCGATTGATCGATTGATCTATCCGGTTTTTACAATTAGGATAACAAGTAGGATACATCATGAAAATAACGGCCATGCGAGAATTAATCCGCAAAGACGTCCCCATCTATTACCGGCGTATTTTTTCCGGTATTGTGGTCATTGATATGGTAAATAAAACCGTTGAAAGCCGTATTGATTTTACCATAGAAACCAAGCCTACGGGATTGAACGAGGTCATCATCAATAACATGCAGGCCGTAGATTATCCCCTGCTCCCCTTGCGAAGGGAAATTAAAAAATACATTTCTGTCCTGGATGAAACGGGTGGATTGCCCGGCTGACCGCATCAGTTCCTCTCCGGAAGAAACCATTGCCCTGGGGGAAGAATTCGGAAAACAGCTTCCGCCGGGCAGCGTGGTAGCCCTTACGGGGACCCTGGGCGCGGGAAAAACAGTATTTACCCGGGGAATTGCCCTGGCCCTGGGCATCGGGGAAGAAATAACCAGCCCCACCTATGCCATTATCGGCGAATACGAAGGCAGAATCCCCCTGTACCACATGGACGCTTACCGCCTGGCGGGGGACGATGATTTCCGCCTGGCGGGGGCGGAAGAGTATCTTTACGGGGAAGGAATCTGCGTTATCGAATGGCCGGAACGGCTTACCCTGCTTCCCGGCCATGCCATACGGGTAACAATAACCATCCGGGACGACGGAAAGCGCCGTTTTCACCGGGAAGGGAATTCTTGACCCCTCCGCCGGGGACGGCGATTATCGGCTTTGACACCGCGACCGGCGTTCTGGCCCTGGGTCTTGCCGTGGCGGATCCGGCCCTCCCCGGTTCCGCGGGCAGGCGGTACTATCTTGAAATAGACGGCGGCCAAAAACACTCCGGGCTTGTCATGGAGGCCGCCGATACCCTGACGGCCCTGGCGGGCCTGGGAAAGGAAGCCCTTACCGCGGCCGCCTGTATGGAAGGACCCGGTTCCTTTACGGGCCTGCGCATCGGCTTTGCGGCGGCCAAGGGGATCGCCCTGGCCCTGCATATCCCCGTCATACCGGTGCCCACCCTGGACTGTATGGCCGCCCCCTTTTCTTTCTGGCCCGGTATTGTTGTTCCCTCGATTGACGCCAGAAAAAACGCCTTCTTTACCGCCCTTTACAGCGGGGGAAAAAGGATAAGCCCCTGCATGGACTGTACCCCGGAGGAACTTATAGGGGCCGTCGGGAGCCATGCGGAACAAAGCCGGGGCGGCCTGCTCTTGACCGGTCCCGGGACGCCGCTCTTGTATCCCGCCCTGACAGCGGTTTTTCCAAAGCTCCGCGCGGATCCCTCCTGCCGCCGCTCCCGGATTGACGAATTGTTGAATCTTGCCGGGAATATGGGTATACTGGATCATGTTAATTCCGGTCCCGTATATATACGCAAAAGCGACGCGGAGTTAAACGGATGATATATGGGAAAACCGGAAACACCGGCGGGACAAATGATCGAAGAACTTGACGCCCTTGAAGAACTGCCGGATATAGACAGTGAAATCTCCTCCGACAATGATGATTCCCGGGATTTTTCACCCTTTCTGACAGAATTCAATCCTTACAAAAACAGCATTTTCCCCGTTTTGTTTATTGACAAAAAACTAAAAATCCTTTTCCCCAACGAAGCCTGCCGCCGCCTGCTGACCGGTTTTAACAGCCTGGCCGGCCTGTATCTGACGGATGTGTTCGGAAAATTTTTTAACCTGGAAGATATCCGGCATATCCGGGAAACAACCCTTACGGGCGCCGGCGGTTATTCCTGGAAGGGAGAGGTCAGGATCAAGTCCCGGGAAATATCAACCCTCCAAACAAAGATTTATATTTTTCCCCTGGACGTTTCGTCAAAGGCGCCGGAAATTTTTATCGCCCTGTTTGACGACGTTACCGAAGAAAACCGCAGCCTGCTTCGCAGCGTCTTTATGAGTCTTCTGGAAGCGTCAAAACTGAAAGACAATGATACGGGCCAGCATATTTCCAGGGTTAATTTTTATTCCAAACGGCTTGCCAAAGAGCTGTTTAACAAAAAAGGCTACGAACGGGTGGACGCCGATTTTATCGACAATATCGGATTTCTTGCGTCCATGCACGATGTTGGCAAGATTGGCACCCCCGACGATGTCCTTAACAAGGAAGGTCCCCTTTCCGACTGGGAATGGACGGTGATGCAGGAGCACACCAAAAACGGCGCCTTTATCCTGTCAACCTACCCCAATCCCATGGCAAAGGAAATAGCCCTGTCCCACCACGAACAGTGGAACGGATCGGGGTATCCCTTCAAGCTGGAGGGGGAAATGATACCCCTGGCGGCCCGGATCGTTTCCATCGCCGACGTGTATGACGCGCTACGGATGCGGCGCAGCTACAAGCCCGCGATAGAGCACAAAACAACCGTGGAAAAGATGATGGAATCCGGAAATACCCAGTTTGATCCGGCGTTAATCGAAGTGTTTTATAATATCCACGAAGATTTCAAAGAGTACTATGAAAATAACAAGGACAAGGATTAAAGCGCTTCCCTCTTGGCGCCGAATTCGAATTCGGGAAACACCGGCGAGGATTCCGCGGCCGCTTTATTTTCCGCCTTGATGGCGTCAAACACTTCCTGCCTGAATACCTTTACCGTTTTGGGGGCGTCTACCCCAACGCGCACCTGATCCCCCCGTATTTCAATAATCGAAACGGAAATATCGTCGCCTATCATTATCCGCTCGTTGATCTTCCTTGAGAGTATAAGCATTATCCGACCGTCCTTTCGCTCCCGCTTTGCTTCAGCTCTTCCAGGATGTTGTGTTTGGTTTTCCACCGGGGATCGGTCAGAATACCCTGTTTGCCGATCCGGGTATCCCGGTTAATGATAAGCGGTCCCTGAAGATTGGCCGTCATGGATCCCGAAGGAGAAATGGTAACAATGGAAAAGATAAGGGCCTTATCGGGAGTTGAAATACCGATGTCCCTGACCAGGTCGTCGTCGATATCCAGTTCGTAATCGGGCCTGAACAAAAAGGGATTAATAATGATAAAAGCGATATGTTCCGCTTCCAGGGACTGAAGCCAGTAAAAGGGCTGGCGTTCGGCATCTATCAGGATGTACTCCTTGATGGATTCAAATCCAAAAAGGCCAAAGGGAAAGCTAACCTTCTGCCGTTCATCTACCTCAATGGACCCGTATGCCTTGGTAAGAACCTTCACAGTGTACTCCTCAAATTGATATACCGCCTTTGGACATATTGTGCCGCCTTAAAAGACGCGCCGTTACCGTAAAAAATCAAGCAGCGAGGGGGGGATAATTTTTGCCGTGGTCTGAAGGGCCGCCCGGTGGGCAAAATCCATCATCGCCAGATCCGTGGCGGCGCCGGCAAAGTCCAGGTATTTTTCCCGTCCCAAACTGGCGGATACGTTGTTGATTTCCTCGCCGATACGCTGCCAGGCCATTTCCGATCGTTGCCGCCTGCTTCCTTCGGTAGTAAGCCTGGCGGCAATGTTGGACAGGGCCAGGTCGATGCCTCCGATGCCCTGGCTTCCGACAAAGTCCTGATCGTGCCGGTAGAGAGCGTCCCGGAGCCGGATCACCATATCGAAGGCGGATCCTCCGGAAACCAAAGCGGTTTCGTGCCAATTAGGCGCGGCGGGATCGCCGGTGGCCCGGATCACCCCCAGATCCTGCAGTATTTGGGAATCCTGCCGGTCCTCCAGCCGTATCAGGTGGGCGTTGGTGCCGGTAAGGGCAATCCCCCTGGTCTGGGGATCCACATAGGCTTTAACGGGAGCGGTGGATTCGTTGATTTTTGCCACAATAGTGTGCAGGGTATCCCCCTGGGTAATTTCAATTTCGACGCCGTCCACAAAAAAAGCCCCCCCCGCGGCGGCCCGGTAATTTGTGGCGTCAAACCGGGAGACGATATTCATTTTTTCCGCCCAGAACGCTTCGCCCCCGCTTATGTCCAGGGTGGTATAGGAGCCGTCGCTGATTTCCGTCCGGCGGTTGGCTCCCGCTCCCCGGTACTCCACGCCCACCACCAGGGACTCCCCTCCCCCTTCCACGGTTCCCTCGATTATGCGGAAGGGTTCGGTAAAGGCCTTGTCCCCGGCAAAAAGCTGCTTGCCGTCGGGCCCGGTTTTATTGGCGATATCCACCAGCTCTTTCAGGAGTTCGTTTATCTCCACCGCCATATACCTGGTCTCGTCGGGTCCTTCGGTTCCGGTGGCCCCTTCAACCGCCAGTTGCCGGACACGCTGGAGTATGTCGTTGTATTCCCGCAGATAACCGTCCATCAGATCGTAGTGCTCCATGGCCGCCCTGGTATTGGTTTCGTAACGGTTCAGCCGGGCCAGATAGGATTCATACCGGACCGCGTGGGCCGCGGCCATGGGATCGTCCCGCAGTTCATGAAGCCTGATTCCGGAACCAAGCTGGGCTTCCACCTTGGCAAGCCCTTCTTCCTGCCTGCGCAGGCGGTACTGCATATCGGTATTCGGCATATCGGAAGATATTCTTCTCATCATTCACCCCTGTATCAAGCGGCAGCGCCGCTTAGGTTAAATCGGACATGAACACCAGTGTTCATGGTTACTCCTCTATCAAACTGCCGGCTAAACGCCCATCCGGTTAATCAGGGTATCCAGCATGGAATTGACCACCGTAATAAACCGGGCCGCGGCATTGTAGCCGTGCTGGTACCGGAGCAGGTCGGACAGTTCTTCGTCCAGATTAACCCCGGCCACCGACTGCCGCTGTTCTTTCAGTGTTTTCATGGTTTCATTAATGGTTTCCAGCTCATCCCTGCTCTGCTTGCCCAGCGCGCCGATACGGCCCACCGCGTCGGCGAAATATTCGTCAAAGCTCTGGAGTTTTCCCACCATCACCCTGTCGTAGCGCAGATTGGCCACCGCAATGGCCGCCTCGCCGTTACCGGGATTGGCGGCCCTGCCGTTTTCGCCGAAGCCCGCGGCCACCGAAGTAACGTCCTTCAGCAGAGCGGGGTTTACTTCGATCCAGCCGGAAGGATGAGCCGTGGGGGCCACCGCGTAATCGCCGGCCCCTCCCCGCAGGGCGGTAACGGCGCCGGGGCCGCCCCAGTCGAAGGCCGCTGCCACCCCCCGGCCGTTTAAAAGCCCCGCATAGCCCTCCAGGAAGTACCCCGAATCTTCCACGTGGCGGATCACAAAGTCGGGATTTTCCCGGTCCAAAGCGGGGGTTCCCTTTAACTGGAGCATGCCGTTCCGGTTAAGCCGGGCCGCCGTTTCGGCTCCCGAATTGTTGATCCTGGCGATAATGTCCGATACCGTATCGGTGGGATAATAGGAAACTTCCACGGTACTACCGCCGGGACCCGAAAGGGTGATGGTTCCCTCAAGGCCGGTCTGGGCATTGAGTTCCAGTTTGTTGGTTCCGTTTATCCTGAAGAGGTAGGTGGAATCGTATTCGCCGTCCCCGGAACGGTCGTAGTTGCCGTCCACATTGGTCACATAGGGCCGTTCCACAAAGAAGTCAAGTCCTGTGGAGCCGTTCAGTCCGTAGGCTTCCCGGTGGACCTCGTTTACCAGATCCATAAAGTTCATGGTAAAATTATCCAGGGAGCGGATCTCCGACTCGATGGTTGTGTCCCGCAGTTCAAAGAGCGCCGCCAGGCTTCCGTTCCCGAACCGGATTTCCTGCCGGGGTTCGGACCAGAGGACTCTGGAATACTCGCTTCCCTGGATCCGTTCCAGGGTGAATTCCCTTCCGATTTGCCCCTGGACCAGGATCATCCCCGCCGTATGGACCATAAATTCATCCGGGTCCCGGCGGTCCACGGTTATGTCGATTAACGCGGAAAGTTTGTCCACCAGAAGATCCCGGCGGTCCATTAAATCGTTGGGATTGTCCCCCTGGGCCTGGATCCGCTGGATATCCTTGTTAAGGGCGGCAATCTGCCTGGAATAGTCGTTCACCTGACGGACACCCATGACGATGTCCTGTTCCACCATATTCTGAATGCCCTTAAGGCTATCGTAGCGGGAGTTGACAGCGTATACCAGGGTTTTGCCCCGCTCCACCACCTCCGTCCGGGAAGAAGTATCCGCGGGATAAGCGGCCAGTTCCTGCCAGGAAACCCAGAATTCGTCCATCCGTCCCCGGACCGAAGTATCCCCCACTTCGTGGTAAACCTGTTCCAGAAGCCGGACATAGGGATTCCGGGCTTCCCAGTATCCTTCGGTAGAGGCCTTGGCCACGATCTGCTGATCCAGAAGCTCGTCCCGAAGCCGTCCAATCCGCTCAATCGACACCCCCTGGCCAATCTGCCCGGGGGTCTCCTCCCGCTCAAGACCGGGAAGATAAATCGGCTCGAAGGCGGAAAATTCCACCCGCTGCCGGGAATACCCCTCGGTATTCATGTTTGAAAGATTATGGCCCGTGGTCCCGATAGCCTGCTGATGGGCTACCACCGCCCGCTTGCCGATTTCTATTCCCTGAAATGTCGACGTCATCCTAAACCCCCGTCAAAAGCTGTGGTTTACCACCACGCTCCTCATGTCCGCCTGCCGTTCGGTTCCCGTTCGGGAATACAGCTTTCCCCGCCGGTCGGGGTAAGCGGTTTCCAGAATCCCCGTTACCGCGCTTTTCGCTTCCCGAAGATATTCCATCAAGGTATCGTTGGATACCTTGATCTGGAGGGTGGTCATTTTAAGCTTACGGTACAGGGCCGACAGTTCCTCCCGTTCCCGTTCGGGAAGCCTGGCCGCATAGGCATAGAAGGATTCCGGGTCATCCCCCTCTGTCAGGACCGTAAACAGGGCGGCCCGCTCCCCGTCCAGTATTTCAAACCGGGAAGCGATTTCACCGACGGTTTCCATCAAAACCTCGTAATTGGTCCATTCCCGTTTGATAACGGCGTCCCGAATCAATACCTGAAGCGGAGGAATCTTCTCCAAAAGTTCAAGTTCCTTGAGTAAAACAATCGATAAAGCCAGGGGATTTTCCATAAACGGTACCTCTTTTTTATTTTCGGCCAAAAAAAGCAGGATATTGACACCATTTTATGTCCCAAAAATCCCTTGACAAAAAACGGTTTTTTTAGCATTATTGGTTACGTTCATTGAATGGTGGATGTAGCTCAGTGGTAGAGTCCCAGATTGTGGATCTGGTCGTCGCGGGTTCGAGCCCCGTCATCCACCCTGACGGTTGGATGACACGGAAAATGCGGGGGTCGAAGCGGAGGCTCACCGGCCAACCGGGGGAAAAAGCGCCATCGGCGCCGAAAGAAATTGAAACCGGCCCTCGGGTAAGCGGATGTTTGCCTGGGGTATCCCGTATCCGCCGCCGGGTGTTTACAGCCAAAGCGTTCGTAGCTCAGCTGGATAGAGCGACGGACTTCGAATCCGTAGGCCGCAGGTTCGAGTCCTGTCGAACGCAAACCGGTTTTTCCGGAGAATTGCCGTAAGGCTTTTTCGGGCCGCTAGCTCAGCTGGTAGAGCAGCAGACTCTTAATCTGCGGGTCGAAGGTTCGATCCCTTCGCGGCTCATCGCTAATTCCTTACTATATAAGGAATTAGCTTGTTTTATTTATGAATTAAAATCGAATTGCGTGGCATCGTGCTTTTATTTTTTGGAGGATTGCCATGCCCCGTGCTCAAAAACCGTTTTTTACGCGCAAAAGGAGCGATTCAAAGACCTTCCTGTTTTCGATTAACCCGGCTTCCGGCCTTCCCCGGAAGGTATGCCTTGACTGGCAGCGCCGCAGTTTCCAGGATTTCCCTGATGCCCTTGCTCAGTACCGCAACCCGAAAAACAAGTCTGCGGCGGATGCCGGTGTTATCGCCCTTATCCGGTATCTTAACCAGACCCTTGAGACGGATAATACCCGCATCTCTCTGG
>JAISBN010000106.1 GCA_031266175.1 Treponema sp.
TATATCAACCTGTGTTAAACAGGGAATGACGGCCAGTGAAGCCATGAACCTTGTATTTCAAGATACATTACCGAATTTTGTTGCTTTTTCAAATATTCCGGCTGAATAGTTACAAAAAAAGAAAAATTCCCCTTGACACAAGAATGTTACCCATATATAACAATATGTACGAAGAGACTAACATTTAGCTCCGGACTGTAGTTCCGGCCCAGGGGGAGTAGTATATGCGTGTTTCCGTATCAAAAATATTAGCCTTAACTAACATAATGGTTGTTTTCGCCCTTTTTTCCGCGCCGCCCCTCTTTGCGGCCTTTGAAACCTGGGGCGCCATGGCGGAGGAGATGTCCGCCGAGGCCGGCAAGGCGTACTCCATCTACACCGCGGGTGACATTAAGGGCGCCAAGGCCCAAATCGACGTGGTGTATTACGGCTATTACGAAAAATACGGCTTCGAAAAGACCGTCATGGCCTATATCTCGGGCGCCCGGGCCGCCCAGGTGGAATACCAGTTCAGTACCGTAAAAAAGCTCATGACCTCCCAGACAGACGCCGCGGAGGTCCGGGACGCCATAGACAGCCTTTCCCGGTATCTGCGGGAGGACGCCGCCCGGCTGGACGGCAAAAACGAAAATCCCCTGGGGGTCTTTCTTGGGTCCCTGATAATTATCCTCCGGGAAGGCTTTGAGGCGATCCTGATTGTGGGGGCGATCATCGCGTACCTCCTTAAAAGCGGCAACGGAAAAAGCACCCGGGCGGTGTACTGGGGGGCCCTGCTCGCGCTGGGGGCAAGCGTGGTTCTGGCCTGGATATTTAACCGGATTACCAGCATCGCCGGGGGGCAGAACCAGGAAATTGTGGAAGGGGTTACCATGCTCACCGCCGTGGCGGTGCTGTTCTATGTCAGCAACTGGATGGTGTCCAAGGCCGAAGCCGGGGCGTGGGGCAGGTATATCGAGGGGAAAGTACAGTCCTCCATCGGGCGGGGCAGTCTTTTTTCACTGACCTTTGCCGCCTTTCTGGCGGTATTCCGTGAAGGGGCGGAGACGATTCTCTTTTACCAGGCCATGCTTGCCCAGGTTCAAAGCTACATCAACATGGTATGGCTTGGCCTGGCCGCGGGCAGCGTACTGCTGGTGATCGTGTACCTGGTAATCCGCCTTTTAAGTATCCGGCTTCCGTTAAAGCCGTTTTTTCTGGGGACCAGCATACTCCTTTTTATCATGTCCATTTCCTTTGCCGGTAACGGAGTAAAGGAACTGCAGGAAGGAAACGTGATCGGCGTTACCACCGTACCGGGAATGGTGTCGGTGGATATTCTGGGGATCTATCCTACCCTGGAGACGATCATTCCCCAGCTGGTACTGTTGGCGGTAACTGTCGTGACCTTTGTCATTCAGATAAGGAGGTGGAAGCAGATGAAGAAAACTTAAATTATCGATGGATAAAAATCCGCAGATAAAAACTGTCTGGGGATAAAAATCCGTGGATAAAAGGGATCGATATTTTTGAAGAGAAAAACATGAACCTGTGTTCATGTGCAATTAACCCAAGCGGTCACGCCGTCAGCGGCGCCGCTCTTATTAAGGAGAAACTATGAAAAAGGTAATGGCGATTTTGGTTTGCGCGGTATGCGCCGCACTGGTTCTGGGGGGCTGCGGAAAGCCCGCGGATTCCGGTGATTCACCCGCGGCCCAGGCTGGTCCCGCGATAACCCCGGAGGAAACGGCGGGGTTTGAGGAATTCCCCATCGGCGACGATATTGAGCTGGGTCCGCTGAATGTGGCCGGGGTATACTTCCAACCGGTGGATATGCTCCCCGCGGGGAACAGCCTTCCCGCTTCCCAGGCGGATATGCACATGGAGGCGGATATTTCCGCCCTGAACAATGATCTGGGTTACGGGGTGGGGGACTTTGTTCCCAACCTGACCGTGGCTTATGAAATCATAAAAGAAGACGGCTGGAAAACCGAAGGGAATTTCATGCCCATGAACGCCAGCGACGGTCCCCACTACGGGGCAAACCTGAAGCTGAACGATGCCGGAACCTACAAGGTCCGGTTTATCATTCAAAACCCCGAAGCCCAGGGCTTCCTGCTCCACGTGGACCAGGAAACGGGGGTTCCCGGCAGATTCTGGGATTCGCCCCTGGTGGCGGAGTGGGATTTCGACTTCGTTCCCAGAACGTGGTAACCCGCAGGGTAATAGGGCGGTATGCTTAAATATTGTATTCAGGTCATTGCCAATTCCCTGAGCGCCTCGCTGCTTACCGCCCTTTTTTTTGCCCTTGTTCCCGCCGCTCCGGCGGCGGATGCCGCCGGGACCCGGAAGGTCCCGGCGGAACAAAAACGGCTGCTGCTTTCCGCCGGGGCGGGTCTTGCCGCCGCCCTGGTCCTGGCGGTGCTCCGGCGGACTACCACCATCGTAAACCGGGAGCTGGTGAATATACCCCTGCTGGTTCTTCTGGCGGGGGCGGCGGCGGTTCTGCTGGTTTCCCTGTGGTGTAAACGGAGGGCGCTGTTCCGTACCGGCGGCATGGTCTTTCTTGTATCCCTGTGGTTTTATTCGATGCCCACGGTCTTTTTGTATCCCGCCGAATTTACCGCCGCGGGGGAAAGCCCCTTCAGCGCCGATACGGTAGCCAGGGCGGCGGGATTTTTGCTGGGCCTCGCGGTGACGGCCCTGGGGGGCCTTGCGGTGTACCACAGCGCCCGGCCTTTTCCCGGTAAGGTCCGCCTTTCCTTTACCGCCCTTGCCGGGGCGGCCATGATAGGCTGGGGGGGCGCGTTCATCCAGATCCTCCTTGCCCGCCGACTCATCCGGTTTTCCCGGCCCCTCTTCAGGCTGACGGTCTTTATCCTGAACCACGGACAATTCTTTTTGTTTTTTGCCGCCGCGGTCGGCGCGCTGTTTCCGGCGCTGCTCTTTGCCGCTTACCGCAGGGTAGGGGGAACCTTTTCCAATCCCGCCGAAAGGCGGAAGGCCCTGGCCGGAGCAAAGTCCTGCCGCCGTCTGGCGGTTTTCGGCTTTCTTCTTTTGTGCGGGGCGGTATTCTCCCAGACGGCGCTGAAAAGCCTGGATAGCCGGGAGGTGGAACTTTCCCCCGCCGAACCCATGACCGTGGCCGGGGAAGAAATCCTGATTCCCGTCACGACGGTAGAGGACGGCCGCCTGCACCGTTTTGCCTGGACCGCCTCCGACGGGACGGAGGTACGGTTCATCGTGATTAAGAAAAACGCCGCCTCCTACGGGGTGGGCCTGGACGCCTGTGACATCTGCGGCAATACGGGGTACTACGAGCGGAAAGACGGCGTGGTCTGCAAGCTCTGCGACGTGGTGATGAACAAATCCACCATCGGTTTTAAGGGAGGCTGCAATCCGGTTCCCCTGGCCTACCGGCTACGGGAGGGGTCTATGGTGATTCAAATAGAAAATCTGGAACGGGAAAAGGGCAGATTCCATCTTTAAAATGGATGATTCTGACAGGAACGATATGTTTTGGAGAATGGTAAAAGGAGCCCTGTTCAGGCAGCGCTCAAAGATGCTTATGATTGGCTTTACCGTCGCCCTGGGATCCTCCCTGGCGTCGGCGATGCTCGCCGTCATGTTTGACATAGGGGGCAAGATCAACCGGGAACTAAAAACCTACGGCGCCAATATTACGGTCCTTCCCCGGGGCGCTTCACTGCTGAACGATCTCTACGGTATAGGGGAAGAAGGGCGCAGTTATCTTCGGGAAGACGAGCTGGGGAATATCAAAACAATCTTCTGGGCCTTTAACATTGTGGACTTTAGTCCCTGGCTTTCGGCGGAGGCTTCCCTTGTTCAGCCGGACGGCCGGGATGTCAGCCTGTACGGCGTGTGGTTTGATCAGACCCTGGAACTCCCCACCGGCGAAACGCTTTCCACGGGAATACGGAACATGAAAAGCTGGTGGCAGGTGCGGGGAGACTGGCCCGGTACGGAAGACGCGGCCCTGGTGGGGATCGGCGCCGCGGAACGGAACGGCCTGGCCCCGGGGGGGACGGTTACGGTAGAACTGGGGGGCAGAAAAAAAACTTTTACCGTTTCGGGGATCGTCAGTTCCGGCAGCGAAGAGGATAACCGGATTTTTGTATCCCTTGGCGCGGTACAGGAACTGGCGGGCCTTGAAGGCATGGTAAGCGGCGTGGAGGTCAGCGCCCTTACCACCCCTGATAACGAGCTGTCCCGCCGGGCCGCCCAGGATCCCAAAAGCCTTTCCATCAAGGAGTGGGAAACCTGGTACTGTACCGCCTATGTAAGCGCCATCTGTTACCAGATAGACGAAGTGATCACCGGGGCGGTTTCCAAGCCGGTACGCCAGGTCGCGGAAAGCGAGGGCGCCATTCTTGAAAAGACGGAACTCCTGATGCTGCTTATCACCGTGGTAAGCATGGCCGCATCGGCCCTGGCGGTCTCCAACCTGGTTACCGCCGGCGTGATGGAGCGTTCCGCTGAAATCGGCCTTCTGAAAGCCCTGGGCGGCAATGACCGCCGGATCATCGCTCTGGTCCTGGCGGGGCTTGCCGCCGCGGGAATCGCCGGCGGCGGCGCGGGCTTTTTTGCGGGCCTCGGCTTTGCCAGGATCATCGGGCATACGGTATTCGGGTCCGGCGTCGCCTTCACCGCCGTGACCATCCCCATCGTGGCCGCCCTGGTATTGCTGGTGATCCTGGCGGGAAGCGTTCCCGCAATCCGTTTTCTTCTTTCGCTCCGCCCCGCGGAAGTACTGCACGGCAGGTAGATATGAAACGACGGCGTTTTTTTATGATGATGCTGGTCCGCTCCCTCCTCCGGCGCAAGTCCAGAATGGCCGCGGCTTTGCTGGCAATCACCCTGGGGTCGGCGATTCTTTCTGGCCTTCTTGCCCTCTACTATGACATACCCCGCCAGATGGGCCGGGAGTTCCGTTCCTACGGGGCAAATTTTCTGCTCCTTCCCGCGGAGGGTACTTCCGCCGTTTCCACGGAAGACATCCGGCGGGCGCTGGAGTATTTTCCCCGGGAGAGCGTGGTGGGGGCCGCCCCGTACCGTTATGCGTCAATCACCATCAACGAACAGCCCTTTATGGCCGCGGGAACGGATATGGAAGAAGCCCGGAAAACCAGTCCCTACTGGTTTATCCGGGGGGAATGGCCCGTTCCGGGAGAAGTTCTTGCCGGGGCGGAAGCGGCGGCCCTGCTGGGGATTGTACCCGGCGGCGCCGTTGCCGTCCGGGGGAGCGGCGTCAGCACAACTGCCGGTGTCAGCACAGCCGCCGGTGGCAGTGCTGACACCGGCGATCCGGGAGAGCCCCCGTCCGGAATCGGGGAAGGCCGTGAGTTCCGGGTCGCCGGCGTTATGCAGTCGGGGGGCGTGGAGGAAGCCTTTGTCTTTATCCCCATGGAAGATTTTGACGTGATGATGGGGGACGGCGGCAGGGCCGATATGGTGGAGTGCAGCATCTCCCTTGACGAGGGGGCGCTGGAAGCGGCGGCCGCGAAAATCCGCTTAAACGTTCCCGGCGTGGAAGGACGGCTGGTGCGAAGGATCACCCGGTCCGAAGGCGCCGTACTTACCAAACTCAGCTCCCTCATCCTGCTGGTTACTATTGTCGTCCTGGGTCTTATCATGATCTGCGTCGCCAGTACCATGATGGCGGTCGTCACCGAACGGCGGAAGGAAATCGGCCTGCGGAAAGCCCTGGGGGCGGCGGACAAAAACCTGGCGGCGGAATTTCTGGGAGAAGGGCTCTGCCTTGGAGCCGCGGGAGGACTTTTGGGAAGCGCCGCCGGTTTTGCCTTTGCCCAGTTTATCGGCGTCAATGTATTCGGTCGGACCGTGGATTTCGCCCTTTTTCTGCCGCCCCTGTCGCTTCTGGCGTCGATGCTGATCACCGCGGCGGGCTGCCTTGTGCCGGTAAGAAGCGCCGTGGGGGTGGATCCGGCCCTGGTCCTCAGGGGCGAGTAATGAATCCCGAAAGCCGCGCCGTATTTCGGAAAATTACGTTTCGGTTTTTTATGGAAAGGAATCTGACATGAACATTTTGGAACTGGACAATATCTCCAAGGTATACGGTAATCTTAAGGCGCTGTACAATGTTTCGTTTACCGTCCGGCAGGGCGAGTGGCTTGCCATCATGGGCCCGTCGGGTTCGGGGAAAACCACCATCATGAATATCGCCGGCTGTATGGACAAGCCCAGTGACGGCGAAGTGATCCTGGACGGCGTTAAACTCTCCGCGGAGCCGGATAAAAAGCTGACCGAACTGCGCCGGGATAAAATCGGCCTTATCTTCCAGCAGTTCCATCTGGTAAACTACCTTAACGCCCTGGAGAACGTGATGGTTGCCCAGTACTACCACAGTATCCCCGATGAAAAGGAAGCTCTGGAGGCCCTGGCAAGGGTGGGCCTGGCGGACAGGGCAAAACACCTTCCGGGCCAGCTTTCCGGCGGCGAACAGCAGCGGGTCTGCATCGCCCGGGCGCTGATCAACTATCCCCGGCTGATCCTTGCCGACGAGCCGACGGGCAATCTGGACGAAGCCAACGAACAGATGGTGATCGATATCTTCCGGCGGCTCCACCGGGAAGGAAGCACGATCATCGTGGTTACCCATGACCCGGAACTGGCGGAGGACGCGGAGCGGACCGTGGTAATGGAACACGGCAGGGTATCAAAAATAACCGTTAACGGAGACAAACCATGAACACACAAAGAGGATTTCTTTTGCCCGTCCTGGCCCTGCTTCTCTTCGCCTGCGGCAGCCCCCGCTATGCCGACGGCGTTTTTACCGGAAGAAGCGGCGCCGACGACACCGGCGCCTATGCGGATGTGACGCTTACCATACAAAACGGTTTGGTCGCCGCCTGCCGTTTTGTGACCATCCAGAAAGACGGCACGGTCAAGGACGAAAACTACGGCAAGGTAAACGGGGAAATTTCCAGCGCCGACTATTATGCCAAGGCCCAGCTTGCCGTCAGGGCAATGAAAACCTACGAGGAACAGTACCTGCGGTCGGGTTCCCTGGATCAGGTTGACGTCATCAGCGGCGCGACCATAGCGTATAACCAGTTTACCGAAGCGGTGGAGAACGCCCTGGGGGCGGCGCGAAAATGATCTCCCCGGCGTAATGGGGAAGTTTCGGCAGTCAGGGCGACCGCCGTGATACTATGTTAAAAATCAGCGAAAATGCGCCCCCCTTCGTTCAGTAGAAATGAGCCATTTTTGAAGAATAATAATCTGCGGAAAATAGCAAACAGAGCATTTAAAGGGTATAAAATGCTCTGAAGTTATGAAATAGTAATAAAAAAGTAGAAAAAAAGGCATATAGAAGGAATATGAGAAAAAACTGGCAAAGTAGCATTTCTACTGAACGGAAATAGGGCTCATTTC
>JAISBN010000018.1 GCA_031266175.1 Treponema sp.
TTTTCAGGATCGATAAGAACCAGGTCCGCGTCCGAACCTTCCCTGACAGCCCCCTTGCGGGGGTACAGGCCGAAGAGCTTTGCCGGATTGGCGGAACAGAGTTCCGTAAAACGGCGCAGACTGATCCGCCCCTTCCCTACCCCTTCGGAAAAAAGCAGGGGGAGCCGTTCCTCTATCCCCGGCGCCCCGCTGGGACAGGCGGTAAAATCGTCCTTACCCCGGATCTTCTGGGTCTCAAACATGAAAGGACAGTGATCCGTGGCCACCGTGTCAATGTCAACCGCCAGGGCTCGCCACAAGGCATCGTTGTCCGCCTGAGTCCGCAGGGGGGGACACATGATGTACTTCAAACCCTGATCCCCGCCCAGGTCGTAGCGGCTGTCGTCCAGGAGCAGGTACTGGGGACAGGTTTCGGCGTAAAGGCCCCGCTGCCCCCGCTCCCGGCCCGCTTTGATAAACTCCAGCGCCAGGGCGTTGGAAAGGTGGACAATGTAGAGGGGGGCGTCACCGGCCATACGGGCAAAGAGGATCATCCGGTTCACCGCCTCCGCCTCGCACTCCGCGGGCCGGGACCGGGGATGGTAATGGGGGGAACACTGCCCCGCCGCGGTAAAGCGATCCCGAAGGAGACCGATCACCCCGTCGTTTTCCGGGTGGACCGTAACCAGAACCCCCGCATCCCGGGCCCGTTCCAGCACCCGCAGGGCATCCCCGTCTCCGATCTTGTAACCGTAGGTCAGGTAAAGCTTGCAGCTTGTGATCCCCTCCCCAGCCAGAGCGTCCAGGGCCCCAAGAACGGCGTCATCCACATGCTGGATCACCCCGTGGAACCCGTAGTCAATCACCGCCTTGTCCCGGGCAAGCCCGAGGTACTTCCTTATCTGGTGGTCCAGGGCGCAGCCCGGCGGCCCAAAACCCGGATGATCGATGATGCTGGTGGTCCCCCCCCACAGGGCCGCCAGAGTACCGGTATAAAAATCATCACTGACCACCGCGCTGCCCGTATCCAGACAGAGGTGGGTATGGACATCAATGCCGCCGGGAACCAGGATCTTCCCCGTCCCGTCGATACACTCCTCCCCGGCCGGAAGGGCGGAACCCCGATGTTCGCCGGAACCACAGGAAGGGCCGATACAGCGTATCAACTCCCCCTCCACCAGGACATCCCGCACCGCCTCGTCTTCCGGTGTTACCACCAATGCGCCGGTGATCCGTAATCGTTTAGCCATCAATGTACCCTAACTTGAAAGCGGGAGGATGTCAAAGGCAGGATTTTTTTTGGGCGCATCAGGTCCTTCGGACCTGTGCTGTAAGGAAGGGGTTATACGGCATCTCCATGCGGAGATGGGCGCATCCCTGCGCCTACGGCGCAGGGACCGGGCTATCCGGGGTTCCGCTATCGCTCCATTCTTTGCGCCTTGCGCAAAGAACGCTAAGTCCACCACAGGTGGACACGCGCCCCTCCTATCCCTTGCGCTTCGCGGTACGATACGGTTTCCGCCTTTCCACTTATACTGGCCGGACGTACGTTTTCTTCCCCCGCCAAATCCGCGCCGCAAATAAGTGCCGCGTAAACAGGCTTATTCCGGCTCTACGCAACCCCGGCTAAATTTCTGTCAAAAAGATAATTTCAAAAAAAACGTCCGTTGACATTTTACAAAAGGCCCTACTAATTATATAATATAATTATAATCTTGCAGGAGACAACTATGACTATAAAAAGAGCGTCATGGCTCATAAATGCCCTTACCATCAGTTTTATTCTTTTGGCCGGAGCACTCTTACTATACCTGTCCCGGAAAATCACCGAAACCGATAACGCGGCCGCTGACCGCTATTATAGTATGCTGCTGGTAGACGAACTCCGCGGCAGCTCGGAGGAACTGACCCGGCAGGTACGGCTCTACGCCGCGGGCCATTCCGAGGCGGAGGCCGCCTACAACATGGTACTGGCGGTACGCGGAGGGCAGGAACCCCGGCCCGCGAATTCCCAGGTTGCCCCCGGCGAAAAACGGGTCCTGCTGAATTTGTTACAACTATACGGTATCACCCCTGAAGAATTCAGCCTTGTTGAAAAAGCTAATGCCCTTTCGGACAGCCTGGTAAACCTTGAGGTTGAGGCCATGAACGCGGTCAAGGGTATCTTCAAGGACCCCCAGGGGAACTACACGGTCCGCGGCGAACCGGACCGGGAACGCTCCCTGAGCCTGGTATTTAGTAATGCGTATCTCGCGGAGGTAGAAAAAATAATGGCCCCCATGGATGAATTTCAGGCCAGGGTAACCGAACGTACCGGTGGAACACTAAAAGAAGCGTCGGCGGCCCAAAGCGCCGCCGAATGGGTATCCGCCGCCGCCCTCGCGCTGGTTTTCCTGACCGCGGTATTCAATCTTCTGTTCAATCAAACCGCCGTTATAGGCCCCCTTTCAAGCATTACGGCGGCCCTAAAAACCGTTGCCGTTGACGGTAAAACCTATTTGGACAAACGAATTGATTTCAAGAGCAAAAACGAAATGGGGGAACTGGCTGGATTCTTTAACAAAACCTTTGAAACCATCCGGGGCCTTATTGAAATTATAAAAACCAAGACCGGTTCGCTTACGGATACCGGAATAGAGCTTGCCGCCAATATGACCGAAACCGTGGCGGCAATAAATCAAATATCGTCAAACATTGAAAGCATGAGGGGCCTCGTAACGAAACAGCAAAGCGGCGTGAGTGAGGCGGACGCGGCGGTGGAACGCATCAACGTCAATATAGCGAGCCTTGACAAGGTGATAGAAGAACAGACCGGAAGCGTGAATATGTCATCTTCCGCCATAGAAGAAATGACGGCTAACATTCATTCGGTAACGCAGAC
>JAISBN010000129.1 GCA_031266175.1 Treponema sp.
ACATTACGGCTACCCGCAGCAGACCGTACCATAAAAACGACAACTGTTATGCGGAGCAAAAGAACTTTGACGCCGTGCGGAAGACGGTCGGATACTTCCGGTTCGATACCGCGGAAGAGTGCGCCGCTCTGGCCGAAGTGTACCGCCGGCTTTGCCCTTTGTATAATTACCGGATGCCGTCGTTCCGTCTGATTGCCAAAGAAAAGCAGGGGGACGGGCGCTGCCGGAAGGTTTACGAGAAAGAGCCGGGGACGCCGTATGAACGGCTGATAGGATCGCCGGATATTTCAGAAGAGAGCAAAGCCGAGCTGCGGCGCGGAAAAACGGAGCAAAACCCGGTTGAAATGAACCGCCGTTTGAATGAGGCGGTGGGACTGCTGTTGAAAACAAACCGGGAAAAACGGTATGGTGAAAAAACCTCCTGTCAGGAGGATGGTCAGGCTCCCGCGGCCTGATTTCGGCTAGGTTTTTGTTATTAGGCAACCGGCTCTTTTCGACTAGATTAATTATTAGGCAATGCGTCACCTTGCCAAGGCCGGTAAAAGCAAAGTATACTTTCCGGAGATCGGGAATACCGACCCTGGATATGAGTTTTGGTTAGATCGCAGATAAAGCCCTATTTAAAATGGGCGGGGGGAAAGCGGCAGTTATTGCCGGAAATCAAAAAACAGCTCCCCGGTGATGTACAGAGCTGTACCTATTACGAGCCCTTTGTCGGAGCGGGGGCGCTTTTCTTTGACCTACAGCCGGCGGAGGCGGTCATCAACGACCGTAACAGCCAGCTGATGGCAGCCTATGCCGCCATACGGGAAAATGTTGAAGACCTTATCGCCCTGCTTAAAACGTACGAAAATACCAAAGAGCGGTACTATACGATCCGCAGCAGGGACAGGGATGCGGACTTTAACCGTTTAACGGATACCGAAAAAGCTGCCCGGATAATTTTCTTGAACAAAACCTGTTATAACGGCCTCTACCGGGTGAATTCCCGGGGCTTCTTTAACGTTCCCTACGGGAAACATAAAAACCCCGCCATCTGTGAAGAAACGTCCCTGCGGCAGATCAGCGCTTACCTTAAGGCCAACAGGATAACCATCATGACCGGCGATTTTGAAGCGGCGGTTTCCCGGGCGGACAAGCGTTCCTTTGTGTATTTTGATCCCCCCTACGACAGCCGGGGACGGGGCTTTACCGGATACCAGGCGGATGGCTTTGGCGAAGGGGATCAGAAGCGCCTGCGGGATGTTTTTGCGGAAATGACCCGCCGGGGTACAAAGTGCCTGTTAAGCAGTTCGGATACGGAATTTATCCGGGATTTATACAACGACGAACAATGGGAGATCATTACCGTCAAGGCAAAACGATTCATCAATTCCGATTCATCGGGCCGCGGCGCGGTTCATGAAGTATTGATAAAGAACTGGAAAACCCCCTAAACCCCGCCCGACGGGCCGGCAGGCCGGCAAGGCCGTGTCACGCCAGGGTAAGATTTAACGTGAGGCATTGCGTTTGCTGGACAAAGCAGGGCAAATATCATACCATTACTGTATACCATGCCAGCAGATTCGGCGGATCACCGTTTTCTGGAGCGGCCCCGGGTGGACCGGATCCTGGAAAAAGCCCTGCAAAGCTATGTAGTCACTGTAGTGGCGGGAGAGGGCAGCGGCAAAACCCACGCGATAAACTCCTTCCTCAGGAAGAACAAGCGGAACGTCACCTGGATACAGTTGTCGGAACAGGACAACCTGGGCTGGCATTTGTGGGAAAACTATATCGGCGAGGTGGCCCGGGTCGGCCCGGAGACGGCGAAGCTCTTTTACGATGTAGGCTTTCCCGAATCGGACCAGCAGCTTGACCGGTACCTGAGCCTGCTTAAAGACAAGACCATGGGCCTGGCGAACCCCTATGTGACGGTCTTTGACGACTTTCACTTAATCACCAACCCCGAGGTTCTGCTGCACCTGGATCGGGCTCTGGCCGCTCTGGTTTCAAACAACCCCTTCGTCTTTATTTCCCGGACGGAACCGACGATATACACCGTCAGCTTTCTGGCCAAGGGGATCCTCTCCGAGATTACCGTTGAGGACCTCCGGTTTACCCGGGAGGAAACGGCGGACTATTTTAGCCTTAACCAGGTCTCCCTTACGGAAGCGGAACTCTCCCGGATCTTTGAAAAAACAGAAGGCTGGCCCCTGGCCCTCGGCCTTATCCTGCAGGAAATAAAGGCGGGAGAAGCCGGCGGGCACAGCCGGGACCGGGTAATGCGGCCCATACGAAACATGGAGGAGCACATTTTTTCCTCCATGGGAGCGGAACTCCGGCGTTTTCTGGTCAAACTTTCCCTTATTGAACACTGGTCCCGGAATCTTTTGGAGCGGCTTGATCCCGAAGGTACAAACATCGCCGCCATGAAAAAATTCAGTTCCATCATCCGCTTTGACGCGTATATTCAGGAGTTCAGGATACATTCTCATTTTCTGGATTTCCTCCGGGAACAGCAAAGCTCCCTCCCGCCGGAAGAAATCCGGGAGGTGTACCTCCAGGACGCCCGGTGGTGTATTGAGCACAACCTCCCTGCCAACGCCGCCGCGGATTATGAGCGGGCCGGGGACTGCGGGGGATTTGTCCGGCTTATCGAATCCCTTCCCCGTATGCTGCCCCGGTCTCTGGCGTCTTTTTTTCTGGAAATCGCGGAGCGGCTCATCGCCTCCCATACGGAGGATCCGCTTCTTCGGGGGGAGGAAGACTGGGACTTCCTTTTTTTGAGCTTTATTGTCCGCGCCCGGTTTCTGGCGCTGCTGGACCGTTTTAAGGAATCCGCCGGGGAATTCCGGGCGGGCATTGCCCGCTGCGAGGCCATGCCCCCAGGTCCCCGGCGTTCCCGGTTTCTTGCCGCCGCTTACAACAGGCTGGGGATACTGCGCTTTCTTGCTTCTCGGTTTACCAAAGAATATGACGCTTTCCGGTACTTTGAGCGGGGCTGTTATTATTATCTGGAAAATCCGGAGCCGGCCGAAGGGCAGGCGAACCAGACCAACATCAACGCCTATATGATTCAGGTTGGATTCCCCGCGGAAAGCGAAGAAATCGACGCCTGTATAGACGCCTGCGCCGCCGCCGTCCCGTACACCTCCGTTTCCATGGCCGGTTACCTCTACGGCGCCGATGTCCTGTCCCGGGCGGAGCTGGCCTATTACCGGGGAGATCTAAACAGGGCCGAACAGTTTGCCCGCCAGGCGATGTACCGGGGCCGGGAAAAAAACCAGTACGAGATAGAAAACTGCGCGCTGTTTTACCTTATGCGGATCGGCGTTCACCGGGGCGACGCCGCGGGCGTCCGTGAACTGGAACAGCAGATGAAGACCCTGCTTGAAAACAGTGAATACCTTAACCGGTACGTTATCTACGACATTATTACAGGGCGCTTTTTTGTCTGGCTCGGCCTGACGGAGAAAATCGCTCCCTGGCTCAGGCGGGAACGCGAAGAAGAAACCAACGCCCAGTTCCGCGGCTTTGACACGCTTATCGAAGTCCGCTGTCTCTTTGCCGAAAAAGAATACCCGGCGGCCCTGCGGGCCCTGGAAACAGCGCAGGTAAAAAACGAGGTAAGAACTTTTCTTTTGGGGTTCCTGGAAATGGCCGCCCTGGAAGCGGTTATCCGCCACCGGCTTGGCGACAGGGAAGGCGCCTTGGCAGCTCTGAAAAAAGCCTACGCCGCGGCCAGGCCCAACGCCTTTGACACACCCTTTATCGAACTGGGGGAGCACATGCACAGCCTGGCCGGCGCCCTGCTCAAGGCTCCGCCGGATGATCCCCACAGCGCCGAACGCGCCGGAATCCCCCGGGAATGGCTGCAAAGTATCCGGAGAAGCGCTTCGGCCAACGCAAAAAAACGCGCCCTGGTAACGGCCCAATACACAAGCCGGGAAACGCTGACCGCCGCGGACTTTTCGCAGCACGAGCTGGCGATATTAAACAATCTTTCCCTGGGCCGTACCAGCGAGGAAATTGCCGCCGCCATGCATATCTCCGTAAAAATGGTAAAGAGCGCCGTGCGGAGCCTCTATGTCAGGCTTGGGGCGGCAAACAGGGCCGGCGCCATACGCGCCGCCACCGAGCGGGGGCTTTTAGCGAAGATCCCGGGCAAATCGGGCAAGCAGGCCGGGGACGCGCAATAACGGGGGAACAGTTACGCAAGGTTCTGTTCCGCCGCGGCCTTCCGTATCGCGTCCCGCATGGCCCCGGCCGCTTCCCGGGCGGCCTCCGCCGCGAAGGCGTTGTCCACGGTTTCCGCGTCCGCCGGGAAACCGTTTCCCGCGGCCTTCCCGGTCCATGCTTTCAGTATGGACCGGGAAGCGTTGACCACCCCGCCGTTGCCTTCCCGCAATAACAGGGCCGCGTCTTCCGCGGCTCCGCCCTGGGCGCCGTAGCCGGGGATAAGGAAAAAAAGGTTTCCGTACCGGGAACGGATGGCCGCGGCTTCGTCCCGTTCGGTACAGCCCAGCACCGCGCCGAACGCGCCGTACCCGTACCTGCCCTCCAGGGACCCGGCCAGTTCCGCCAGCCTGCCGCCCACCGCGTGGTAAAGCCGTCTGGCCCCGCCTTTATCCGCCGGGTCCCTGTGACCGCCGGCCGCGGGATCCGCCAGTTCCAGGTATTCAAAATCCCGCATCCCCCTGTTGCTGGTCCGCACCAGGACAAAAGCGCCCTTGCCTTTGTCGGCATAGGCCAGCCAGGGTTCCAGGGAGTCCATTCCCATATAGGGTGAAAGGGTTACAAAGTCCGCTTCAAAGTCCCCCTCAAAGTGGGCTTTGGCGTACTGCCCCGCGGTGTCGGCGATGTCCCCCCGCTTAATGTCGGCAATCACCAGGCTTCCCCGGCCGCGGATATAGCCCAGGGTCCGGGCATATGCCCGAAGCCCCGGAATGCCCATGGCCTCGTAGTAGGCGATCTGTACTTTAAAGCACGCCGCCATGTCCGCCGTCGCGTCCACCAGGGCCCGGTTAAAGGCCAGAACCGCTTCCGCGTCCGACCCCGCCCGGCGGCGTTCCCCGGGGGGAACATAGCCGGGGGCGGTATCCAGACCCACGCAGACGGGCCCCCGCTCCGCAGCCGCCTCATAAAGCCTGTCCATGTTATACATTGTCCCTCCCGTCAAACACGATCCGCCCACCGTGGATTGTCATCAGTACCGCGCCCCGCAGTTCCCGGCCCGCGAAGGGGGAATTTTTCCCCCGGGACTTAAGGGCCGCCGGATCCACGGTCCAGGTCCCGCGGGTATCGGCGATACAAAAATCCGCCCGCAGTCCCGGGGCTATCCTTCCCCGCCCTTCACCGCCGCCGGCCAGCCCCAGGATACGGGCCGGGGCCGCGCTCATCAGCGAGGAAAGTTTTGAAAGCCCCAGGCCGGAGGCCCCCAGGATCGAATAGCACACGGCAAAGGCCGTTTCCAGTCCCGTAAAGCCCGGAGCCCCGGCTTCCTTGTCTTTTTCCGTATGGGGGGCGTGATCCGTGGCAATGGCGTCCACCGTGCCGTCCGCCGCGGCGGCGATCAGGACGCGGCGGTCCTCTTTGTCCCGAAGGGGCGGATTAACCCGGCCCCGGGATTCCCCGCCCAGGGCGTCCGCGTCTTTCCGTACCAGGGCAAGATGGTGGGGCGTAACTTCGCAGCTTATGGTCAGGGCCCCGATGGGGCGGCTCTTTGCCTCCCGGATCATGGCCGCCGCCTCTTTGGTGGAAACATGGGCAATGTGGATATGGCAGCGCGACGAGGCGGCCATGGCGATAGCCCGGCGGGTGGCAGCGTTTTCCCCGCCCAGGTCGCAGTGGCAGGAGACGGGAACCCCGGCCCGGCGGGCTTCGGCGCAGGCGGCGAGGAACAAGCCGTCGTCGGCCAGGTCTTTCCCGTCCTCCGAAAGGAGCCGCGCGCGAAACCCGCCGTCCTCCGGGCCCTCCGGCGCTGAACCGGGAAGGCGGGTTATCTCCGAAAGCTCCTTCCCCTCCATGTTCTTTGTCAGGGACAGCGCCGGATACAGATCGATAAGTCCCAGCCCGGCGGCCCGGCGGCGCAGTTCCGCGGCCCGCGCGACGGTATCGGTTACCGGGTTTGTGTTGGCCATGCACACCGCCGTACCGTACCCCCCGGCGGCCGCGGCAAGGCAGGCGGATTCCAGGGTTTCCTTTTCGGGAAACCCCGGATCCCTGAAATGGGCGTGCAGATCCACAAAGGCGGGCATCAGTACGGGAAGCTCCCCGGGGTCCCGGATGCCCCGGGGGAGAAAGGCCAGACCGTCCAGCACCAGACCGGCCCCGGCGCAAAACCGGTCCAGCCGTTTTTCCCCTTCAATGTTTTCGGGAAAGGTATCCGGGGCGGGAATAATTTCCGCAATCCGGCCGTCCTCAACGATGACCGATCCCCGCAGGTCCGTGGTTTCGTCGATGACGCGGAAATTTTTCAGCGCCGCCAGATGGGACATGCTTTTCCCCTAACGGAAGTCCGCGGCGCTGCGGACCTCGTCGCAGTATTCGCAGCGGTAGGTTTCCCGCCCGCGGTCGTAGAGGTGAAAGATGTGGGGAATCTTTTCCGTGGAGGTAATGCACCGGGGATTCTTGCAGACCAGAATATCTTCTACCCGTTCGGGGAGCTGGAGTTTTATCTTTTCGGTGATCCCTTCGTTTTCGATAATGTTCACCGTGATGTTGGGATCGATAAGCCCCAGAATATCAAAGTTGATTTCGATCTCGTTGTCGATCTTGATGATGTCCTTGCGGCCCATACGGCCGGAACTGGCGTTGACCACGAAGGCTACGTTATACGGCGCCCTGCCGAGCCCCAGCCAGTTAAAGATCCTGATCCCCTGTCCCGCCTTGATGTGATCGATGACAATGCCGTTTCTTATCTGATCCACATTCAGCATGGTCCCCTCCTATACAGCGCCCAGAATTGAAGCGAGCAGGGCCATCCGGACATACATGCCGTATTTGGCCTGCTTAAAGTACACCGCCCGGCTGTCGCCGTCCACTTCGGGGGCTATCTCGTTGACCCTGGGAAGGGGATGGAGGACCAGCATGTCCTTCTTGGCGGCCTTCATTTTTTCCGCGGTCAGGATATAAAAGTCCTTGAGGCGGATATAGTCTTCCTCGTTAAAAAACCGGTCCCGCTGGACCCGGGTCATGTACAGAACGTCCAGGTCGCCGATTACTTCCTCAAGCCGTTCCGCTTCCCCGTGGGGGACCATTTTCTTTTCCAGGATGCCCCTGGTAATGTACTCGGGAACGGTCAGCTCCGGGGGCGATATAAAGATCATCCTGACCCCGGGATATCCGGCCAGGGCCTTTGCCAGGGAATGGACGGTCCTGCCGAATTTAAGATCCCCGCAGAAGCCGATGGTACAATTTCCCAGCCCCCCCCGCAGCCGCCGCAGGGTTAACAGGTCGGTCAGGGTCTGGGTGGGATGATGATGCCCCCCGTCGCCGGCGTTTATGACCGGCGCCGCGGAAAACCGGGAGGCCAGCAGGGCCGACCCTTCCTTGGGGTTGCGCATAACAATGACATCGGCATAGCAGGAAACGGTCCGGATGGTGTCCGCCAGTCTTTCGCCCTTCGCGGCGGAGCTGGAACCCGGCTCGGCAAAGCCCAGGCAGCTCCCCCCCAGCCGGAGCATGGCCGCCTCGAAGGAAAGCCGGGTTCTGGTGCTGGGCTCGAAAAACAGGGCGGCCAGAACTTTTCCCGCGCAGGAACAGCGAAGATAATCCTGGTTATCCTCTATCTTTTCCGCCAGGGAAAAAAGAAGCTCCAGCTCTTCCAGGCTGAAATCTCCGGGCTCAATAAGCGACCGGCCTTTAAGCATCGGATTACCCTCCCTTCCGGAAAACCTCTTTCCGGGCCGTCACCGCCGCCCTCCGCCGTTCAGCAAAAAAAAACCGCCCCCCGGACGGTTTTTACGGCAACAGTATATGGCAGACAGCGGCTTTCACGGTTCAACCCTAGCACAGGCGGCGGAAAAAGGCAAGGGTGTCAAAATCCGGCGTCCTGCCTGATTTTGACATGGGAGTTTACCGGCGGTAAACTCCACCCGGCCGCCGTGGCGGCCGGCAATGGTTACAGCGCCCTCCATGGCGCACCCTACGGGCGCCGGTGGTTACCCGGAGCGTCAGAGGTCCGTAATCTCTATCTGCTTGTGGCTGAGGCCATAGACGCCCTGATTTCCGCTGGGTACTGTACTGGCGCTGACACTCCAGGCACCCATATAATTGCCCACCGCGCCCGCGGGCACATGGATGGTTAGCGTACCGGTACCGGTATCCCTAAATACACTTGTCCCTAGTACGGGCGCGGTGGCTTTGCCGAGGTTCAGCGTTGTCAGTGCGGCACAATCACGGAAGCTGTTAGTACCGATGTTTTCTACTTTCGGGAGATTCAGCGATTCTAACAAAGTACAGCCATAAAAAGAACCGTTAATAAGCGTTGCCTCCGGGAGGTCCATTGATGTCAGTGAGGCACAATTACGGAAGGCAGAAGCGGCGATGGTTTCTGCCTTAAGGAGACTTACCTCCGCCAGGTTGTTACAGTCGTGGAAGACGCTCAGGCCGATCTCTTCGGCTGCGGGGAAGTCCGCCGATGTCAAGAAGGTCAAGCCGAAGAAAGCGTAGTCGCGGATTTCTTGTACGTTTTCGCCTTTAATGCTGGTAAAGGCGAAGTGCTTAAAGGTGGGGTTAGCGTAAGCGCCCGCCGGTATTATTTCCGCCGTGGCGGGCAGGACCAGGGAGGTGATTAGACCCTTGGCCGCGATACGGCCAGAGTCCGAGTCGGACGAGTCGGGGTCAAAGATTACGTCACCGCCGCTGGTGTACAGGCACCCCGATGAGCCGGAGGGAGTACAGGCGGAAAGATCCAGCTGTACGGTTTTGCCCGCGCCGTTTATCGCGCCCAAAAGGTCCAGCCACTCGCTGCCCGAAAGGTTTAACGCCACCGCCAGGGGGACGGGGATCACGGTGGCGGCGGCAAGGTATGCCGTAACCTCCCCGATGCTGTGCAGGGTAGGAACCGGGACGCCGCTTCCGCCGCCGCTGTTGTTTTCGCCGCCATCCTTGTTCTTGTACAGGGGGGCCACCGCCTCTTTCATCCAGGGGTTCTCGCAGCCCCCAAAGCCCGCGGCCAGAACCGCCAGAATCCCAAGGGAGAAACCCACAGGCACACCCTTTAGGGTTTGCCCCTTCGTCCATACCTTCATCCGTTCCTCCTCACAGTCATTTACAGTAGAGAACCGCGAACTATAACCGGAAACCCGCGGAGACTCCCCCGCCGGCAATATAGGGATACCCCGCCCGCAGGAAGGGTTCGACATACCAGCGTTCCCCCAGGGGAAAACGCCAACCCGCGGCCAGCCCCACGGAAAACCTCCCCGTTTCCGCGGGAACGGTAAAGTCCCCGTTCAGGGCAAAAAGCCCCGCGCCGGCTTCGGCCTGGACAAAGAACCCCTCGTTTTCCCGGAATGGATATACCCGCAGGAACAGGCCCAGTTCCACCGTGGTAATTCCGCCCCCGGTAAAGCAGAAGGCCCGGAACCCCAGGGCCCCGTCACCGTAGCCGTACCCCAGGCAGAGCCCTCCGCCAAAGGCCGCGCCCCGCTCGTTAAACAGGGCCGTCTCCACCCCGGCGCCGGTAAAGAATTCGCCGCCATCAGCGCCGGCAATACCGCCGCCGTTATCGGCGCCGCCGGGATCCCGGGCCGCCGCGGGCAGGGCCGCCAGGACCAACAACGCCAGCGCCGCCATCCGCCCGGTGAACGGCACACCCTTTAGGGTTTGCCCAGGCCCCGCCCGTGTCACTGAACTCCCCGCAGAGGTCCAAAGATCATTTATCTGTCTCCAAAGATCATTTATCTGTCTCCGAAGATCATTTTCCTGTCTCCGAAGATCATTTTCCTGTCTCCGAAGATCATTTTCCTGTCTCCGAAGATCATTTTCCTGTCTCCGAAAATCATTTTCCTGTCTCCGAAAATCATTTTCCTGTCTCCGAAAATCATTTTCCTGTCTCCGAAAATCATTTTCAGAGCTCCAAAGATCTTTTTCGGAAGTCCGAAGATCTTCTTTGGAGCTCCAAAGATCTTTTTCGGAGGTCCAAAGATCTTCTCTGGAGGTCCGAAAATCATCTTTGGAGGTCCAAAGATCTTCCCCGGAGGTCCGAAGATCTTCCCCGGCCGTCCGCGGACGGCATACTTACACAAATCCCCGAAAAAGGCGTTTTTTGGGCAAATTTTTTTAAGATGACGATAAGTGTGTGTGTGTGTGTGTGTGTGTGTGTGTGTGTGTGTGTGTGTGTGTGTGTGCAAGAACCGTGCCAAGTGCGGGCAAAATCAGAGGTATTTTTCATTAATTCGGTAGTTTCTTTGCCTATTCTCAGCATGGATTTACGATACCACAGAGCGAAAACGGTTGTCAACTGCCCAAAATCCAGCATCCATGCTGGATTTTGGGCTTACGGTTTTGCTTTGCAAAACCGTAAGCCCTATCCGCCCCAAGGGCGGATAGGCAGGCTCACAGCGCCATCCTTGGCGCCGCCCTTCGGGCGCAACCGCCATCCATGGCGGATTTTTGGCACCCTGCCCGCCTTTGGCGGGATTGGAAAAACCGGCGTAACACCGTATGATAGGCCCATGGGAGAGGAACCTAACAGCGCCCCGGGATTTCTAAAAACCGGGCCGGAACCTGCGCCGGAATCAAAGTTCCGCAGGGTTGCCAAATTTCTTATCCTTATCGGGAGCGGCGAGGCGGCGAACATCCTGTCCCGGCTGCCCCCGGATCAGGTGGAGGCGGTTTCCAGGGAAATCGCCCAGGTCCGGCACGTCGGGGCGGAAGAAGGCCGGGCGGTGCTGGAGGAATTCGGCCCCCTGCTGTCCCCCGGCGGCGGTCCGGGGCGCCCCGCGGGGGGCATAGAGGCCGCCCGGCGGCTCCTCTATGCCGCCTTTGGCCCGGACAAGGGGGAGCAGCTCCTGGTCAGGGCCGTTCCCCGGGCAAAGCCGAACCCCTTTGACTTTCTGGAGGATTTTTCCGGGCCGGAGCTGGCCCTGCTTTTTAAGGAAGAATCCCCCCAGGCGGCGGCGCTGGTCTTTTCCCGGCTTCCCCCAAAACTGTCCGCCGCGGCGCTGGCTTCCGTCGGCGGCGAAAAAAGGCTGGACATCATCCGGCGTATCGCCAAACAGTCGCCGGTTTCCCCGGAAGTGCTGAACCAGGCTGCCGGGGCGCTCCGGGAAAAGGCCCGGCATATCGGCGGAACCGCGGAGCTGAACTTTGACGGCATGGAAGCCCTGGCGGCGATCCTTAAATCTTCCGGTGGAAGCTTTGGTGACAGGATCCTGGCAGAACTGGAAACCGGCGATCCCGAACTGGGCAAGGCCCTTAAAGACAGGGTCTATACCCTTTCGGATCTGCTGGAAGCGGAGGATCGTCCCCTGCAAAAAAAGCTGGCCGTGATGAAAGACAGGGACATCATCCTGCTGCTCAAGGCCCGGACGGGGAGCGAAGAAACCGCCGCGTTCCGGGAAAAGATCCTGGCCAACCTGTCCCGGGCCCGGCGGGAAGAAATCCTGGAAGAAGAAAGCATTGTGGGGGCGGTTCCCCGGAAAGATGTGGAAGCGGCGGCGGCGGAATTCCTTGCCTGGTTCAGGCAAAGCCGGGAAACGGGGAGCATCACCATGATGGACGACGACGTGATCGTTTAGTACCGGGTACCAGGCTTCCCCTGTCGGTACGCGGAGTAACGGAGTAGGAGTATATGATGAAAAAAGGCGACAGCATCCACGGGTTCGAGGTTCTTGAGACGCCGGAACTGGACGAGCTTAAGGCCCGGGGCATTTGGGCGCGCCACCGTTCGGGGGCGGAGCTTTTCCATGTCCTTAACGATGATCCGGAAAACCTTTTCAGCTTTGCCTTTGCCACCGCGCCGGAAGATTCCTCCGGCGCCGCCCATATCCTGGAACACTCGGTGCTCTGCGGATCGGAACGGTATCCCTTAAAGGACGCTTTTCTGGTCCTGGCCCAGGGGAGCCTGCAGACCTTCCTGAACGCCTGGACCTTTCCCGACAAAACCGTGTATCCCGCAAGTTCGGTAAACGAAAAGGACTACTTTAACCTGATGGCGGTCTATGCCGACGCGGTATTCCGGCCCCTGCTTTCGGAGTGGACCTTTATGCAGGAGGGGTGGCGGCTGGTACCCGGCAAAACCGGCCTTGAATATACCGGGGTGGTGTACAACGAAATGAAGGGCGCCTATTCGTCCATGGACACCTACGCCGGCCTCTGGTCGGTTAAGGGGATTATGCCCGGCACTCCCTATGCCTTCGAGTCCGGGGGCGATCCCGACTGTATTCCCGGGCTCAGCTGGGAGGCGCTCAGGGAATTTCACCGTACCCGGTATGCCCCGGGGAACTGTAAAATTTTTCTGGCGGGAAACATCGGCACGGAAAAACAGTTTGAATTCCTGGACGGCTGTCTGGCGGGCCTGCCGCCGGGCCGGGCCGCGCCGCCGATACCCACAACGGAACGGTGGCAGACCCCCAAAACGTTCCGTATCCCCTGCCCCGGCAGCGGTCAGGAAGAAAACAAGAACCAGGCGCTGCTTTCCTGGCTTTGTTCCGGCAGCACCGATCCCGGGGAAACTACCGCCCTGGCGTGTCTGGCGGAAATACTCCTGGGCCATGACGGCTCCCCCCTTACCCGGGCCCTTATCGAATCGGGAATCGGGGAGGATCTGTCCCCGGTTACCGGGTTTGAGGGCGAACTGCGGGAAACGGTGTTTTCCGCGGGATTGCGGGGCATACAAAATAACGGTGATCCGGAAGCGGCCTACCGCCGGATGGAAGACCTGATCCTGGGGGAGCTGCGGCGGCTGGTCACAGAGGGCATACCAAAGGAAGAGATCGACGCGGCCCTTTTGTCCATCGAATTTTCCCACCGGGAGATCAAGCGTTCCCAGGGCCCCTATTCGCTGGTGTGGATGCGCCGGGCCCTGCGGGGCTGGCTGTACGGACAACGGCCCTGGGAATCCCTGCTCTTTGTACCGGAATTTGCCAAACTCAAGGAACGGCTTAAGTCCGGGGAGGGCGTCTATACCCGCTGTTTTGAGTCCCTTATTGAAAAGTACCTGCTCCACAATCCCCACCACGCCCTGATTGCCGTTGAGGGGGAGGCGGACTATCTTCCCCAAAAGGAAGCGGAGCTCTCCCGCCGGCTTGCGGAAAAGGCCCGTTCCCTGGACAAAACGGAAAAAAAGCTGCTGGCGGAAAAGGCGGCGCGGCTTGAAAAGATCCAGGGTGAGGGTGAAAGTAAGGCCGCGCTGGAAACCATCCCCCATCTTTCCCGGAGCGATCTGGTCCCGGAGGTGGAACAGGTTCCCTCGGAACGGATCTCCCTTTCCCCGGCGGACATTCCCTGTCTGGTTCATCCCCTGTTTACCAACGGTATCACTTACGCGGATCTGGCCTTTCCCGTGGATGTGCTGCCCCCGGAGGATTACCCCTGGCTGCCTTTCTTTGCCAGGGCGGTGGTGTCCGTGGGACTTCCCGGCATGGATTACGGAGAGGTGTCGAGTTTGCTTGCCCGGACCGCGGGGGGCTTTTATGCCCTGCTGGAAACCGGTTCCGGGGCGCCGGAGACTGCCGCGGACCTTCCGGTTCCGCCGGATCCGGCGGAGCTGCCGGCTTCACTGAAAGCCCGGGACTGGATCATCTACCGGATCAAGGCCCTGGATGAAAAGTTCGGCGATTCCCTGGATTTGGCCAAACGGCTTATCGCCGAAGCGGATTTTTCCGATCTCCGGCGGCTCCGGGATCTGGCGGTGGAAATGAAAAACGACGGCGACTCCAGCCTGGCGGCATCCGGCCACAGTTACGCCTCGGGGCGGTCGGGCAAATTCTTTTCCCGTTCCAGGGCGATAGACGAACTGTGGAACGGCCTGGATCAGATTCCCTTTGCCCATACCCTGGCCTCCATGGATATGGGGGAACTTCGGGACCGGATGCTGTCCATCCGGAACGCCCTGCTCAACGCCGGCCTGACGGTCAATATCACCGCTTCCCCGGAAGCCCTGGCCGGGGCCCGGCGGGGGGCGGAAATCTTCGGCGGCCTGGGCGCTCCCCGGCCGCCCCATCCCCTGGGCCGCGGAAAGGAGCGGTTCTTTTCCCTGCTGTCGCAAAACCCGGATCCGGTTCCGGAGGTGTACGCTTCGCCGTCTCTGCAAATCGGCTTTGCCGCCATGTCCCTGCCGGCCGTTCCCTACGGCTCCCCGGAACAGGCCGCGGAACTGGCCCTTTCCCACGAGCTGTCTACCGGCGCCCTCTGGGAATCGATCAGGATGATGGGAGGAGCCTACGGAGCCTTTGCCCACCCCGACAACCTGGAGGGGGTTTTTTCCCTGGCTACCTACAGAGACCCGGATCCCCTCCGTTCTCTGGGGGCGTTTCCGCCGATCCTGAAAAAGCGGGGCTCCGAAACCATTGACGAAGACAGCCTGGAAAAGATCATCATCGGCGCCTTTGCCAGGGAAACCCGGCCCCGGGCTCCGGCGGACAAGGGGTTCTCCGAATTCCTCCGCCGCCTGTACGGCATCAGGCAGAGCCACCGCCTGTCCCGGCTTAAGGCCCTGGTAGGCCTTAGGGCGGAGGAAACCGGAGCGGCGGCCCGGCGTCTTGCCGGGGCGGCGGAGCAGGCCGCCGCATCGGGGGTAGTGGTAATTACCGGGCCCGGGCAGGCGGAAAGGGCGGCGAAAAAGCTGGGAACGGCGGTAAAAACTCTGCCGGTTTAACGCCGTATAGCGTACCGGGGATGCTTCAAACCCCGGGAATTTGGAAGGGCCGATTTTACAAAAAAGCTCTTTTACAAACTTGACCGGGGTCCGGAAATGTTATATATTTTAAGTATCTGATAGGCGATTTAGCGTATGGCTCTTCGGAGCGCTATCAGCGGCCTCCCAGGTTTCTTCACCTCCTTTTCCTGGGGGGCTTTTTTTTGCCGGAACACGGCGGCGCTGCTCCGTTCACGCCGCCCAAGCCGGCAGTCCCATTCTACACTGCCAGTTTTCCCTTCCGTTCTATGACGAGTACCGAGCCGTTCGCCATATATGCGGTGATGGTGGGTTCCTTTACCAGCCCGTCCAGGTGGATGAGCGACGGCGCGTCGCTGTCGTAATTGTGGCCCACCGCGAAATGGCAGGTCTCGAAGGCTTTTTCATCCTCCAGCATCCCCCCGGTAATCCGGGCCCTGGGGTTAAGGCCGATGCCAAGCTCGCCTATGTTCCGGGCGTTCCGCCGGTACACTTCCCCCTGGCCTTCGGGGAGCCGCCCGGCTTTTTCGTAGTCCACGGCGTCCTTTTCCGCCAGGGTCACCGTTTCCAGCAGCGCCCCGGCTTCCCCGCCGCCGGAAATATCCGTCACATAGCCGTCTTTGACCCGGCAGCGGATCGGCTCCCTGATGATGATGTCCCCCCGGTGAAGGCTGATGGAACCGTCAAAGACGATTGCGCCCTCGGCGGTACCGTTTTCCGGGCTGATAAAGCTTTCCCCCGCCGGCAGGTTTCCGCCCCTCCCCGGCAGGGAAAAATCGCCGTCGTCGGCTTTGGCTTCCCGGCCCTTCAGGCCCAGGGTCAGGTCCGTTCCCCCCGGAGCGGCGACATGGACCGATTCCGCCGCGCTCAGGACGGCGTTGACCGCGGCGCAGCGCCGGCCCAGCTCTGCGTAGTCGATGGGCACGGTACGGCCAAAGGATTCCAGGGTCGTGCCGGGAGACCAGAAGGAACGGCAGCTTTTTTCCCCGTACAGCTGCAGGTGAAAGATGTGATCGTATTCGGTCCCTTCGTAGCGGTAGGGCGCGGCAATGCCCCGTCTGTCTTTGCCGAGTTTTTCCGCGCTGACCGAAATCACCACCTGGGGCTTTGCCTGGAAAGCGGCAATCACCGCGGGTTCGGCAAAATCAAACTGGGTTTTAACCGGCTGGAACACCAGCGCCGGCGCGGCTCCCCGGTCCAGGGCGGCGTTGTACAATGCCCGGGAAATGGTTTCCACATCCTGCCGGAGATTGGTGATGATCAGAACCTGTTCGTCCTGGTGTACTTTTAACACATCGTCAATGGCAATACGGGCCGCTTCTTTGACTGCATCCATACCTATGCTTATCACAAAACGGGGACTAGCAAAAGGTCTTGCCCGGGGCTTTCGGGCTGTCCATAATGGAAACCATGAACCTAATCCTTTTTGAGGAAGCCGAAGCGTCCCGGCCGCTGTCCCCGGGGGACGAACGGACGGTCCATCTGATCAAGGTACTGCGCAAACAGCCGGGGGACCGCTTTTGCGCGGGGATCCTGGGCGGCAGGCTGGGGACCGGGGATATTACCCGCATAGGTCCCGGTGGGATAGAATTTACCCTTTCCCTGACGGAGGCCCCGCCCCCCCGGACGCCCCTGCGCCTGGTGGTGGGCTTTCCCCGGCCCATCCAGCTGCGGCGGCTGCTCCGGGACTGCGCCAGCCTGGGGCTTGCCGCGGTGGACCTGGCGGGAACCGATCTGGGTGAAAAAAGTTACTGCCGGACGAAGCTGCTGGATGACGGCGGCGCCCGGGCGGCCCTGATCGAGGGGGCCGTCCAGGCCCGGGACACCCAGCTCCCGGAACTTGCCGTGTACCCCGATATAGCTGCCTGGCTTGAAGCGCGACCCTGGACCGCGGAGCAGTCCGAATCCGGGCCCCTTCTCGCGGCTGCGGACAATGTCCGGCCCGGCGGAACTTTTACCGGCCTTGGGCCGGTAACGGGGCCGGCGGTACTGGCGGTGGGGCCGGAACGGGGCTGGAGCGGCCGGGAGCGGGCCATGCTGGAAGCGGCGGGGTTCGCGCGGCTTTCCATGGGCCGCCGGGCCCTCCGGACCGAGACGGCCTGTACCGCCGGGGCGGTTCTTTTGATGGGGAAAATGGGCCTTCTGGACTGATGATGCCCCGGCGGCCCAACAAAATAACCAATATTCGCCTTGCGTCGTTTGATCTTGATAAAGAACATTATTCATGCCAAAAGTGCGGTATCTCAGCGCCGGCTAGCCATACCTTCGTTACCTTTGGTATACTCGGGACATGTACGGTTTTGACATCTATTATGCGGCGCTGGTGGTCCCTGCCGTCCTGTTGTCCCTCTGGGCCCAATTTAAGGTAAAATCCACCTTTTCCAGGTATTCCCGGGTCCAGTGCGGCCGGGGAATTACCGGAGCCCAGGCGGCCAGGCTTTTAATGGACGCCAACAATATTACCAATGTGGCGATTGAACCGGTGGCGGGTTCCCTGACGGACCACTACGATCCGGGCCGCCATGTACTGCGCCTTTCCCAGCCGGTGTACGGCGCGGCCTCCATTGCCGCGGTGGGTGTGGCGGCCCATGAAACGGGCCACGCGGTCCAGCATGCCCGGGGCTACGGGCCGCTCTGGCTGCGGAGCGCCCTGGTGCCGGTGGCAAATATCGGCAGTTCCATCGGCCCCTGGCTGGCGGTGGCGGGGCTGGCCATGGCGTTCCCGCCGCTTCTGACCATCGGCATTATCCTTTTTGCCGGGGCGGTGGCTTTTTACCTTATCACCCTGCCGGTGGAGTTTAACGCCTCCGCCCGGGCGCTGGCGATCCTTAAACAAAATCAGGTGCTCAGCGGGGAAGAGCTGGCGGGGGTACGGAAGGTGCTTTCCGCCGCGGCCATGACCTATGTGGCCTCCGCCCTGACGGCCCTGATGAATCTGCTCAGGCTGGTGCTCCTTTCCCGAAGGCGGCGGTAAGGCAAAATTGGTCTGACCGTCCTTGACCTTGCTTTGTTATTCTGTTACGTTATGGAAATCCTATGGCTGTAAGTACCTTTAAGCGGGGCCTCAAACTGGCTGCCCGGAAACAGGCGACGGAGGGCAAATCCGTTGAGCTGGTTCCCGTCCCCCCCCAGGTGGTGATCCCCGTTAACCAGCATTTTGGCGCGCCCAATAAGCCCCTGGTCGGTGTGGGGGATCATGTGACCCGGGGCCAGAAAATTGCCGACGCGGCAGGCCCCGGCCCTCTGACGGCGCCGGTTCACGCCTCCGTTTCCGGGACGGTTAAAAAGATCGAACCCCGGCTTCAGCAGAACAATACCGGGGGAATCTGTATCATCATCGAGACGGATCCGGCGGAGGCCGCGGGCCAGGCGTTTATGCCGCCCCTGGATCCCTGGACCTGTACCAGGGAAGAAGCGCTGGAGCGGATCCGGGATGCGGGGATTATCGGCATGGGGGGAGCGGGTTTTCCCGTTCACGTTAAGCTGAACCCGCCTCCGGGAAAACCCATCGACCTGATCATTGCCGACGGCGCCGAATGTGAGCCCTACCTGACAACCGATGAAGCGGTGATGACCGAAAAGCCCCATCTCCTGATAACGGGCCTTGCCATGGTGATGAGGATCACCGGCGTCCGGCGGGCAATCATCGGCATGGAAGACAACAAGGCCTCCCTAGCGCCCATGATTGAACGGGAAATCAGGCTGAACGAACGGGTAAGCGGGCTGGATATAAGCATCGGCCTCTGCCGGACCCGCTATCCCCAGGGGGGCGAAAAGATGCTGATCAAGGCCCTGGCAGGCCGGGAAGTTCCCTCCGGCGGGCTTCCCATGGACGTCCGCTGTATCGTCCAGAATGTGGGAACCCTGGTAGCTATTGCCGAAGCCTTTACCCTGGGAAAGCCCCTGATTGACCGGGACCTGACGGTTTCCGGCGGGGCCTGCAAAACCCCCAAAAACATCCGCGCCCCCATCGGCGCCATGATCACCGGCTTTCCCCCTGAATTTATGGACATCGACGAAAGGAGCCTAAAAAAGATTATCTTTGGCGGGCCCATGATGGGAAACGCCGTGCCCACCACGGACATCCCCATTCAAAAAAATACCTCGGGCATTATTCTGATGACTAAAGCGGAAACCCTGGCGGACGCCGAGGGAACCTGCATACGCTGCGGCCGCTGTATCCGTAACTGTTCCTGCCGCCTTTCTCCGGTGATCATGAACATCGCCCTGGAATCGGGGGATATGGACGAAGCGGTCCGGGCGGGGCTGGCGGACTGCGTAGAATGCGGCAGCTGTTCCTACGTCTGTCCCGCCCGGATTAAACTGGTTCAGCGTTTCCGGGTGGGTAAGCAGCGGCTCCAGGCCGCGAAGGCCCGGACGGACAGGAAGCGGGAAACCGCTGCTCCGGGAAAGGTGTAATATGCCGGAACTTTATCTGGGATCCAGTCCCCATATCGGAACGTCCGCCCGGACTCAGACCATCATGGCCCAGGTGCTTATTGCCCTTGCTCCGGCAGCGATCTTCGGGGTCGTACTGTATGGTTTACCGGCATTGGGGGTCATTGTTGTTTCGGCCGTTTCCGCCGCGGCGGGGGAGGCCCTGTTCAGGCGTATCCTCCGCCTGCCCAACCGTTCCGCGGACCTTTCCGCGGCGGTGACGGGACTGCTGCTTGCCCTGATACTGCCGCCGTCGACCCCGCTGTGGATGGCCGCCCTGGGGGCGGTGTTTGCCGTGGTGGTGGCGAAGGAATTTTTCGGCGGCCTGGGGGCGAACGTGTTTAACCCCGCCCTTATCGGCCGGGCCTTTTTGCTGATGAGTTTTCCCGTAGCCATTACCCAATGGACCATCCCGGGGCCGGGGATCAGCGAAGCCGCGTTGTCCGGAGCGGACGCGGTGTCCGCCGCGTCGGGCCTGTCCCTGGATACGATCAGCGGAGCCACTCCTCTGGGGATCATTAAACTGGGGGGAACTCCCCTTGACGTGGCCCGCCACTTTACCGCCGTGGGGCTCTCCACGGAAGCGACCTTTCCCGAACTGGTCACGACCCTTTTTCTGGGAAGTCACGGGGGGTCCATCGGCGAATCCTCCATATTGCTGATTCTGGCAGCCTGTCTCTACCTGCTTGCGATGAAAGTACTTGACTGGCGCGTTCCCGCCGCCATGATCCTTTCGGTCTTTGCCTTTTCCTTTATCCTGGGCTTGAATCCGGTTTTTGCGGTCCTTGCCGGAGGGCTGGTGTTCGGCGCTGTCTTTATGGCCTCCGACTATACCACCGCCCCCCTGACCGCCGGGGGCAAACTTATCTTTGGCGCGGGGGCGGGGATCATTACCGTGCTGATCCGGAAGTGGGGGAATTATCCCGAAGGGGTCACCTTCGGGATCCTGATTATGAATGCCGTTACCCCCTTCCTCAACCGGCTACTTCAAAAAAAGTACGGTTATGTAAAGAAACCCCGTAAACCTCCGGAGGCTGGCGTATGAAATTATGGAACATCGCCCGGCTGGGCCTGGTACTGATGCTCTACGCCGCGGCGGCCTGCGTGGGGCTTTCCTTTGTGTATACCGGAACCCTTTCTACCATTGAAGAACGGTCCCGGGCGGACCTGGAAGCGTCCCTGAAGGAGCTTTTTCCCTCCGCCGATGATTTTGACGACATTACCGGGACCATTACCAGCCCCGATTCGGGGATAAGCTTTAGCAGCGCCTTTGCCGCCCGGGAAGGGGGGGGGCTTGCCGGCGTGATCCTTGAAGCTTCCGGCGGCAGTTACGGCGGGCCCGTTACGGTGCTGGTGGGAGCCGGCGTTGGCGGAGTCATCAGCAGGATCAAGGTGATGGAGCACTCCGATACGCCGGGGCTGGGGGCCAATGCCGCTTCTCCGTCGTACTATGTGGACAAGGCCGCGGGGATCACCTTTTACGGCCAGTTTTCCGGCCGGGCGCTTACCGATCCCCTGGAGCCGAAAAACGACCTTATCGCCATCACCGCCGCGACCATCACCAGCCGGGCCGTCGCCCGGGTGGTCCGGGCTTCGGGCGCCGCGGCCGCGGAATGGCTTGCGGCTAACGGAGGAAAAACCGATGGATAAACTGATGAATGTCCTGCGTATTTTTGCCAACGGTATTGTGAAGGAAAATCCCCTTCTGATATTGATGATAGGCCTCTGTTCGTCGCTGGCGGTTACCACCTCGGTAGCCAACGGGATCGGCATGGGCTTGTCCATGACCTTCGTCCTGCTCATGTCGGAACTGGTGATCAGCATTTTCAGAAAACTGATCCCCAACTCTATCCGGATACCGGTATTTATCATTGTGATCGCCTCATTTACCACGGTGATTGATTATGTCCTTAAGGCGTACTTTCCCGACTTGTCAAAGGCCATGGGGGTGTTTATCCCCCTTATCGTGGTGAACTGCATCATCATGGGGCGGGTGGAATCCTTTGCCTCCAGGCAGCCCCCGGGATATGTGATCCCCGACGCCCTGGGTATGGGCCTGGGGTATACCTGGGTGCTTACGGGCATTGCGGCCCTCCGGGAACTGCTGGGAAGCGGCGCCCTGCTGGGGCGGCAGATACTGCCGGACAGTTTTCAGCCCATTCTGTTTTTTGTCCTGCCGCCGGGGGGATTCTTTGTGTTTGCCTTCTTTATCGCCCTTAACATGGCCTTTAAGTCCGTCAAGTTTGGATCGGTCCCGCCGGACTGCGCTTCCTGTTCCGCGTCGGGCTGCCGGGGCTGCAGTATCGGTGAACGAAAGGCCCCTCCCGGTAACGTGGAACAGCCGCTCCGGGCCGGTGCGCCGGCGGGGCATTGCGGTTCCGCTTCCGGGGGAGGAGAGGCATGACCCTCTTTAAGATTTTTATTTCCGCCTTCCTTATAGACAATGTGGTGCTGATGCGCTTTATCGCCCTCTGTCCCTTTATCGGGATGAGTACCGACGAGGACAAATCCATCGGCATGGGGATTGCGGTTACCTTTGTAACGGTGCTGGCCACCGCGGTTACCTGGCCCATCTACCGGTTCATCCTTTCCAGGGAGGGAATTTTCGGTACCTTTAAGCTGCCCGGAGGATCCGAGGGAAGCCTTGAGTTTTTGCAGATCCTGGTGTTCATCCTGGTTATTGCCGCGCTGGTTCAGCTGGTGGAATTCTACCTGAAAAAAATGTCTCCGGGTCTTTACAGCGCCATGGGAATTTACCTGACCCTGATCACCACCAACTGCGCTATCCTGGCGGTAACCTTCGATGTATGGACCAAGGGCTACAATTTTCTTGAAGCCCTGGTCTATGCCGTAGGGGTGGCTCTGGGCTTTCTGCTTTCCCTGCTGCTTCTGGCGGGGATCCGGCGGCGGATTAAGACCAGCCCCGTACCGGCGTTTTTAAAGGGAACGCCGATACTTTTTGTCACAGCTTCGCTCCTGTCCATGGCCTTTATGGGCTTTGGGGGTTTGGTAAAATGATCATTCTGATTACCGCGGTTTTTGCCGCGATTCTGGCGCTGGTTCTGGGGCTGGCCCTGGGGGTTTTTCAGGAAATTTTTAAGGTTCCCGAGGATCCCCTGACGGGACAGCTCCGCGAAGCCCTGCCGGGGGCGAACTGCGGGGGCTGCGGCTTTCCCGGCTGTGACGGGTATGCCGCTGCCGTGGCCGCCGGCGGTGAAGTTAACAAATGTACCGTCGGCGGAAACGCCGTCGCGGAAAAATTGGCGGAACTTATGGGAGTCGGCGCGTCAGCGCTTGTCCCCATGGTACCGGTCTGCTGCTGTCTTGGGGGCGCCGATATTGCCGTGAAGCGGGGCCTCTATACGGGGCTGAAAACCTGCCGGGGCGCCAAGCTTGCGGGCGGGACCAAGCTCTGCGCCTGGGGCTGTATCGGCTTCGGGGACTGCGCCGCGGTCTGCAAATTCGGCGCCCTTTCCATGGGGAAAGACGGCCTGCCCGTGGTCAACTGGAGCAAATGTACGGGCTGTAAGGCCTGCGTTACCGAGTGCCCCCAGGCCATACTGCGGCTTATCCCCAAGGACAGGGAAACCACCCTGGCCCTCTGCTCCAACCGCAGCCCCGTTCGGGCGGCGATACGCAAAACCTGCCGGGCAGGCTGCATTAAGTGCGGCATCTGTGTAAAAAACTGCCCGGAACAGTGTATCGTGATCGACAACGGTATTCCCGTGGTGGATTACGGCAAATGTACCGCCTGCGGAACCTGCGAGCAAAAATGTCCCACCAGGGTCATGCGGGTTTTGTAGCTCCCCGGGGAGACCTCTAGGATACGGTAATCCCGGTCCCGGTTGTGATTCCGCGCTTTCGCCGTCCGGTCTTCTGCATTAGACTTAAATCATGAAACGCCCGGTAAACGCCGCAAAACCGGTAAACGCCGCCATGCCGGTGAATACCGTAAAGCGCCTTGCCTTTATTACCGCGGGTTCGGCGCTGATGGCCCTTAACATTAATACCTTTGTCCATGCCGGAGGGCTCATTCCCGGCGGTTTTACGGGTCTTGCCCTGCTGGTTCAGGAATGCGCCCGGCGTTTTGGGGGGATTGTCATTCCCTTTAGTCCCATCCTGTTTGTACTGAACGCCGTCCCCGCTTTTATCAGTTTTAAGTACATCGGCAAGTGGTTCAGCATCTATTCGTGCTTTGCCATTGTACTCATCGGGCTTCTGTCGGATTTTATGCCACCCCTGTTTATCCAAGCGCTTCAGGTTCACGATACCCTTTTGTCCGCGGTATTCGGCGGACTTCTGAACGCCCTGTCGGTCAGTCTCTGCCTTCACGCCCAGGCAACGTCGGGGGGAACGGATTTTATCGCCATCTTTATTGCCGAAAAATACCACCGGGACGCGTGGAATTATATCTTTGCCGGCAACTGCGTGATTCTGGCTCTGGCGGGCTGGCTTTTTGATCTTTCCATAGCCCTTTATTCAATTATCTTTCAGTTTATTGTCATCATGGAGCTCAGGATCTTCTACCGGGGCTACCAGCAGATGACCCTGTTCATCATTAGCTCCAAACCCGGCAGGGTGTATAAACTGATTAAGGATGAAACCAACCATGCCGCTACTTCCTTTACCGGAAAGGGAAACTATGCGAATTCCGACCGGGTCATGGTCTATTCGGTAGTATCCGCCCCGGAGGTAAACAGCCTGGTCGCGGGGATTAAGCAGATCGATCCCGAAGCCTTTATCAACGTGGTTAAAACGGAACAGCTGGGGGGCCGCTTTTACCGCCCCCCCAGGGATTAGCGCGCAATCAGTCCCTTTGTTCCGGCTGTTTTTTCCCCAACTCATTGACGCGCTGGATCTCGTCCCGGATAGCCGCGGCCTCTTCAAATTCCAGGTTCTTTGCGTGTTCCAGCATTTCGTTTTCCAGGCTTTTGACGAGCTGCCTGCGCTGGGCGGGGATCAGTATGTTGTAGGCCTTCTTGAGCACTTCGATGGACGCGGCGGCGGCTCCGGCGGCCTCTTCCGCATGCCGTTCCAGGATATTGGCCACCGCCTTTTTAACCGTCGCCGGCGTGATGGAGTGCTGTTTGTTATAGGCCGCCTGAATCTCCCGGCGGCGTTTGGTCTCCGCAATTGCCGCTTCCATGGCGTCACTCATCCTGTCGGCGTACATGATCACCGTACCCGCGGCGTTTCTGGCCGCCCGGCCGATGATCTGGACCAGACTGGTTAACGAACGTAAAAAGCCGATTTTGTCGGCGTCGAGGATGGCGATAAACGAAACCTCCGGCAGATCGATGCCTTCCCGCAAAAGGTTGATGCCCACCAGAACGTCAAAATCACCGGCCCGGAGGGCGGTCAGGATTTCTACCCGCTCAATGGTTTCCACTTCGCTGTGGATATACCGGATCCGCAGGCCCAGGCCGCCCAGGTAATCCGTCAGGTCCTCGGCCATTTTTTTGGTCAGCGTCAGGATCAGGGACCGTTCCCCCGCCTTAATCCGCTTCTGGATTTCGGCGTAAATATCCTCCATCTGGCCTTCACTGGGCCGCACTTCGATTTCCGGATCCAGGAGCCCCGTGGGCCGGATCATCTGTTCCACCACCCGGGCGGATTTGTCCGTTTCAGTTTTGCCCGGCGTCGCGGAGACGAACACCACCGATCCCAGCCGTTTTTCAAATTCGTCGTACCGCAGGGGCCTGTTGTCCAGGGCGCAGGGAAGCCGGAAGCCGTAATCCACCAGGTTCTGCTTCCGGGACCGGTCGCCGGCATACATGGCGCCGATTTGGGATACCGTGACGTGGCTTTCGTCAATAAAGGTAAGGTGTCCCGGCGATCCGCCGGGATTTTTGGGAAGGTAGTCGATCAGGGTATCCGGGGGCTGTCCCGGCCTGCGCCCCGCCAGGGGAGCGGAATAGTTTTCTATCCCCGGGCAGTAGCCCATTTCGTTGAGCATTTCCAGATCATACTCTACCCTGGTTTTTAGCCGTTCCGCCTCCAGATTTTTCCCCGTGTTCTTAAGGTATTCGTACCGTTCTTCCAGTTCGGTTTTAATGGAACCCAGGGCGCTGCGGACCATGTTTTCGGGCACGACAAACTGTTTGGCGGGATAGATCACCGCCCGGTCCAGTTCTTCCAGCACCTTCCCGGATACGGGATCGAAACGGCGGATCCGCTCCACCCTGTCCCAGTCCATGTCCACCCGGTAGGCTTCTTCCAGGTACGCCGGGTAAATTTCAATGGTATCCCCCCGGCGGCGGAAACGGCTCCGTTCCAGGACGGCGTCATTCCGCTCGTACTGGAGCTCCACAAAGCGGCGCATCAGGACGTCAGGGTCCACCGTATCCCCCACGCCGAACTGGGCGGTCATCTTTTTGTATACCTCCGGGGTTGCCAGGCCGTATATACAGGAAACGGTGGCGACGATGATTACGTCTTCCCGTTCCATCAGGCTCCTGGTGGCGCTGAGTCTGAGCCGCTCAATCTCCTCGTTTATGGAAGCGTCTTTTTCTATGTACAGGTCCCGGCTGGCTACATAAGCCTCCGGCTGGTAATAATCGTAGTAGGAAACAAAGTATTCCACCGCGTTATGGGAGAAAAATTCCTTAAATTCCCGGAAAAGCTGGGCCGCCAGGGTCTTGTTGTGGCTGATCACCAGGGCGGGCTTTTGTACGGCCTCGATGATCTTCGCCATGGTAAAGGTTTTCCCCGACCCGGTAACCCCCTTCAGGGTCTGAAACCGGTCCCCGGCCCTGATTCCCGCGGCCAGGGCGCTGATCGCTTCCGACTGATCCCCCGCGGGGCTAAAGGGGGCGGTAACTTCAAAAGGGCGCACAGGAGCCTCCTTACGTACACAGTACAGGTCCTTTTTCAAAATGTCAAATTGACGTCTCCCCCCTTTATGGGGTATACTTGTTTAACTATCTCAATAGAAGAGGAGAATGTTATGAAAAAATGGTTACTTATACTGCTGGCGCTTGCGGCGCTGGCTGTGGGATGTAAATCGGCTCCGGAAGAAAAACCGGAAGATCCCCGGTCAAAGATCATCGGGGCCGAAGGGGTTTCCCGGCCGGACTGGATGAACAAGACCCCCAAGTCCGACGATATTTACTATGTGATCGGGGACGGCCGGCCGGGGATGAGCAGTACCGCCCAGCAGGGAACGGCCCGGAGCGACGCCCAGGCCAAGGTTGCCCAGTGGAAGGCCGCGGTGGTGGCGGATACCGTTAAAAATTACATGGAAGAAAGCGGAACCCCGGGCAGTACCCAGATTCTGATGAATTTCCAGCAGGCTACCATCACCAGGTCCACCGCGAATGTGGCGGGATTTGACGAAGTCGAACACTGGATAGATCAGGAAGGGGTATATCACGGGCTCTTTATGTATCCCAAGGCGAGTCTGGAAAACGACTTCAAAAACAGCGTTTCCGAATTCCAGCGGAATCAGGCTGCGGCTTTTGCCGAGTTTAAGGCCCAGGAAGCGTATAAATACCTGGAAGCCCAGCTGGATACCCACGAATAAAACAGCCGCGCCGCCGCCGTCCTTCACGGCGGCGGTACCCGCGGCAACGGCACGCGCCGATGGCGCTTAAGAGGAGTTTTCATGAAAAAAGGAATAGTACTGTTTTGCTGCGCCCTGGCGGCCTTCCTGGTTTCCTGCGGGCATTCTGTTAACCGGGTGGACGCGGATACCCAGATTGATTTAAGCGGTTACTGGAACGATACGGATCTGCGGCTGGCCAGCGATTCCCTGATAAAGGCCTGCCTGGAAACCCCCAGGATTAGCCAGTTTGATACGACCAGGGGAAAGCTGCCGGTAATTATTGTAGGTACCTTTAAGAATGCCAGCGATGAGCATATTGATACCTCGATCCTGTCCCAGCGGTTGGAAGCGTCCATTCTGAACAGTGGCAAGGCCGAATTTGTCGCCTCCGGGGATCTCCGCAGGGAAATCCGGTCGGAACGGGAAGATCAGCAGCAGGGGTATACCGACGACGCCACCGTAGCCGCCCTGGGCAGGGAAACGGGGGCCGATTTTATCATGACCGGTTCGGTAAAAACCATTGTGGACCGCTACGATAAAACGGCTACCAGAAGTTACTTTATCACCGCGGAATTAACCGATATAACCACCAACCGCAGGGTCTGGATAGGCGAGTATAACGAGATAAAAAAAGTTATCAGAAATCCTTCGGTTAAGCCCTAAAGGTCCCTGTTTCATGAAGTTCCCCCGGCATGCCTGGCCGGGCGCCGCCCGCCGAACGAAGGTTCTCCGGGCGCTGTCCGCGGCGCTGACGCTTCAGGCGCTTATTTCCTGCGCCACCACGGATCCCTATATTCCGGTGGATCAGCTGGTGGAGCAGGAACATTTTCCCCAAAGCGCCGATACCCTTGAAGACCACCGTAAGACGATCTACCGGAGCAGGGATCAGGTTTTGTACTACCTGGACAAGGGGATGCTGACCCACTATGCGGGAAAGTACGAGGATTCTTCGGCGCTGCTGGAAGACGGGGAAAAGGCCATCGAGGCGAATTTTGCCGTCAGCATCAGCCAGGAAATCGGGACCGTGCTGCTGAACGACCGGACCAGGGAATATGACGGAGAGGATTACGAAGACATCTACCTGAATGCCTTTAACGCCCTTAATTATTACCACCGGAACAACATGGACGAAGCCCTGGTGGAAATAAGGCGGATGAACAACAAGCTGAGGGATCTTTCGGTTAAATACGGCGTCCTTATGACCAATATGCAGAAGCTTGCCCTGGACAACAATACGGAAATTCCCCCCAACCCCGAGGCGCCGGTGCGGTTCAGTGATTCCGCTCTGGGCCGGTACTTGGGGATGCTCTTTTACCGGGGGGCGGGCCTCTGGGACGACGCCCGGATCGATCAGCGCCAGCTCCAGGTTGCCATGGCCGACGCTCCGGCGGTCTATACAAACCCCGCGCCCCCTTCCGTACAGGATGAGCTGGCCATACCAAACGGTATGGCCCGGCTGAATGTTATCGGATTTGCCGGGCGTTCTCCGGTAAAAACCGAAGAGGTTATCCGTATACCCCTGGGATATAACTGGATTAAAATTGCCCTGCCGGTGATGACTCCCCGCCGGTCCCAGGTTGCGTCTATTGAAGTTGTCATGGATTCCGGGGAACGGTTTAGCCTGGAGCTCCTTGAAGATCTAAGCGCGGTGGTGCGCGCCACCTTTGTCCAGAAAAAAAATCTTATCTATACCAAGTCGGTTATCAGGGCCTCGGTTAAAGGGGTAACCGCCGCCGCGTTTAGCGCCGCGGCGGAATCGTCGTCGGAAAACGCGGGCCTTTTTTCGCTGCTCAGCCTGGGAACCCAGGTGTTTGCCGAAGCAAGCGAACAGGCGGATCTGCGGGTTGCCAGATATTTCCCGGGAAAAGCCTATGTGGGGGGGATCAATCTGGATCCGGGGATCTATTCTTTTTCGGTTAACTATTACGGGGAAGGCGGAAGAATGCTTGCCTCCCGGCGGCATGAAAATATGCAGATCAGGGTAAATGCCCTGAATTTGACGGAGGATATATGTTTAAAATGAAAAGCGCCGCCGTTAACGGCGCCGCGGCGGTATTGGCGGCGGTCTTTCTTTCCTGTACGGGCGCTCCCGCTCCAAGGGAACGGCCAGAAGCGGCTCCCCCCTGGGTGGCGGATCCCTATGCCGTGTATAACAGGGCCGTATATATCGCCGCGGTGGGTTACGGGACTGCCCGGGATACGGCGGAAAAGACCGCGCTGACCAATTTAACATCGATCTTTGGGCAGTCCATTACCAGCGAATCCCAGGCTACCTACAGCTATTCCCAGGCGGTGGAAGCAAGCAGTTCCGCCTGGGCGGAAAAATCCGATATTGCCCAGGCGGTTAAGACCTCCGTGGCCATGGATACCCTTATCGGCGCGGAAATAAAGGACACATGGAAAGGCCCGGACGGTACCTATTATGCCGCGGCGGTTATGGACAAGGCAAAGACAAACCTGATTTACGGCGAATTGATGCAGCAAAACCTGGGAACCATCGGCAGGCTTACCGCGTTAAGCGAAGCGGAAAAACAAAGCTTCGATGGGTTTATCAATTACTATCAGGCGGCAGGTCTGGCGGACGCCAACCAGGTTTTTGCCAATGTCAGAAACGTTATCAGTCCCGGTTCCACGGTGGGAGAAAACCTGAAAACGGGAAATGACTACCGGGTAGAAGCCGCCCAGATAGCGAAAAACATCCCCGTGGCGGTAACCGTGGATGATGACCGGCAGAACAGGATTAGGGGCGCCTTTTCCTCGGTCCTTACCGGCGCGGGGTTCCGTACCGGCGGCAACAATTCACGGTATGCCCTTAAAGCGATCCTGACCCTGGAAGAAGTGACCTTCCTTAATAATCCCTACCGGTGGATTCGGTATGTGGTAGACGCGAATCTTGTTGATACTTCGACGGGGGTTGTGCTGTTTCCCTACAACGTCAATGACCGGGAAGGACATCCCACCCTTTCCGAGGCGGAAAACAGGGCGCTCCGGGCGGCGGAAACCAGGATAAAAAACAATTACATGAATGCCCTGGGAGCTTTTTTGACGGAAGGGCCAAAAAAGTAAAACATGCCGGGGTATTACCGCGAAAACCAGGAATATATAGATACCCTGCCCTCCTGGGCCCAGGAATTTGCCTACAAGTACGGATCGAAAACGGCGAACCTCTACATACTGCACGGCAATATCCGGGATTTTCTTCCCCACCAGGGCAATGCGGGAGAATTTACCTTTACCCGGATTCAGGATTACATAGCGGAGTATATCTTTGGAAACCGGAACATCATTGTCTTTTATGACCGCTCCAGCGGGGTTGTGTTCCTGAACGAGGAAATGGCCCTGGACTACCAGAAGTGCATGGCCGGGAAGTATCCCGACATTGAAGACATGTCGGAGTTTATGTCTACCAATCCCGAAGAAAGCTTCTTTTACCTGGAAAAGTATTTTCTGGCGCGGATCCCCAAGGACCGGCGGGAACACTGCCGTATGGTGATGATTATCGACTATGCGGAAACGGTTGTGCCCCCCGGCGACCTGGGCCGCTATAACGAAGAAGACCGTTTTTGCCTGGTAACGCTGAACCGCTGGGCGATGAATCCCCTGTTTATCCAGGGCGATATTTCAATTATCCTTTTAACGGAAAATCTTGCCGATATTTCACCGCGTCTTGCGGGGTCTCCCGCGGCGGTTAAGGTAAACGTTCCCTTCCCCGACGGGGCGGTGCGGAAAAGTTTTTTGGACTCAAAACTCAAAGAGGGCAGACTGATCCTTGACCGGGGACTGGGTACCGCCCAGGTAGCGTCGGTAACCAGCGGCCTTAATTTAATGAACCTGAACCGCCTTGTGCTGGAAAATTTTGAAACCACCGAGGTACTTACCCTTAACTACCTGCGCCGGAAAAAAAAGGAAATTATCGAGACCGAAGCCCTGGGGCTTCTGGAATTTCTTGAAACCAACTACGCCCTTTCCCATGTTTCGGGTCACAGCTTTGTCAAAAAGCGTTTTAAGAACGCCGCCAGGGCGATTAAAAAAGGCCGCTTCGACGTACTCCCCATGGGCTATCTTATCGCGGGTCCGGTGGGGACGGGAAAAAGTTTTATGGTCGGCGCCTTTGCCGGAGAAATCGGCATACCCATGGTCAAATTCCGGAATTTCCGTTCCAAATGGCAGGGGGATACCGAATCTAACCTGGAACGGATCCTCAACATCCTTGCTTCCATGGCTCCCGTGGCGGTGATGATCGATGAAGCCGACGCTTTTCTGGGGGATCGGGATCAGGAAGGGGATTCGGGAACCAGTAACCGGGTCTTTGCCCAGATTGCCAGCTTTATGGGCAACACCGAATACCGGGGAAAGATCATCTGGTTTCTGATTACCTGCCGTCCCGATCTGGTTCCCATTGACCTGAAACGCCAGGGCCGGGCGGAGGAACATCTGGCCCTGTTTTATCCCGAAACCGACAGCGAGCGGGAAGACCTGTTTCAAACCCTGGTTAAAAAGCTTGACCTGGATATACGGAATTTCCCGGTTCCGGAACTTTTTAAAAAGTTCAAGCACGAATACTCCGGCGCCGATCTGGAGGCCCTCCTTATCCGGGCCAATCTGCTTGCCGCCATGGATGACCGGGTCTTTATAAAAAGAGAGGACATGGAAGAAGCCATGTCCGATTTTGTCCCCGCCGCGTATCCCCACGAAATAGAACTGCAGAACCTGGTAGCCACCGTGGAATGTACTTCCAAGGAAATGCTCCCGGACCGGCTGCGGAAAAAGGCCCGGCCGGAACTGATAAAAGAAATCCAGGAGCTTAAGATGCTGCTGGGAGAGCGGGGATGAAGGGTAATCTGCCGGGATTAAAGGCCGTGGCCTTTGATTTGGACGGAACCCTCTACCCGAATTACCGCCTCTATTGCCGGCTGCTCCTTTCGTTCCTTGTTCATCCCCGGTTTTTTTATGCCTTTGCCCGGGTCCGGCATAGGCTGCACCGCCGGGAAGATCCCCCGTCCGGCGGCCCCGTTTCCGGCGCTTCCTTTTACGACGTCCAGGCCGCCATGATGGGAGCTGCCCTGGGGCAGGATCCCCGGCAGGTAAAGGAACAGGCGGAGCGGTTGATTTACCGCTGCTGGGAAGCGCGGTTTTCCCGGATCAGGCTTTTTCCCCATGTCCGGGAAACCCTGTCTTTGTTCCGCGGGGCGGGGCTTAAGCTGGGCCTGCTTTCGGATTTTCCCCCGGCCCGTAAAGTGTCGCTCCTTGGACTGGACGGCTTTTTCGATGTTCTCCTTTCCACGGAAGATACCGGGGCACTGAAACCTTCTCCCGTTCCCTTTGCAGCCCTGACGGCGGCGTTGTCCTGCGGGCCGGGGGAGATTCTCTATGTGGGGAACAGTCTCCGGTTTGACGCCGCGGGGGCCGGGGCCGCGGGGATGAAAACGGCCCTGATCAGGCGGAGCATCCTGAGCACCGGCTGTTGTCCGGCATGTTCCCGGGGGCCGGGAGGGTTTCGGGTCCGGGCGGATTTTGTTTTCCGGGACTATCGTCAATTGCGGGAATATGTGTTAGGGTAATGGCAATGGGCATGGTAACAGTGGGAAATCTGATAGTCCTGGGTCTTTGCCTGGCGGCCATTTTCGCTGTGCGCTACATGGACAGGCACAACCGTTCGGTGGATTTGGCCCGGGAATACGGCCGGCGGCTTAAGGATGATCTGGCTTCTTTTGCGGAAGAAAAGGCAGCGCTGGTTAAGGATAACGGCCTGCTGCTGGATGTCCAGATGAGTTCCACCAAAGAAGCGCTCAGCCGTCTGACCCAGGCCAACGCGGAATTACAGGAAAAAGCGGAAACGGCGGCGGGACGGATCGACGACGTGGCCCGGATAGGGGACAGGATCAGCGCTTACGACAGTTCCATGGAAGAGCTTGTCAGGATGGCCGCCAGGGTCGAGGAAAACATGAACCGGCTCCGGGAAAAAACGGCGCTGGTGGAACAGACGGCAAAAAAAACCGGCGAAATAGAAGACCGGTTCGGGAAGCTGGAAAAGAATCTGGACGGCCTGGAAAACCGGTTTGAGCGGGAAAACGCCGCTTCCCTGGAAAGAACGGCGGAGGCCCTTGTTTCCCGGGTCCGTTCCGGCGTGGAGGATCTCCAGGCCGCCGCGGAGACCGTGGAACGGCAGGTGGAACAGCACCGGGAAGCGGTGGACCGGATTGAAGCGGACCGGAAAGCCCTGCTTGAACGGGATGTGGACATCATCAATAAAACCCTGGCCGAAGCCCTGGAACGGGCCGGCAGCCGGGCCGATAAGCTTGAAGAAGCGGCCCTGGTTAAACTGCGGGAAGAAGCCATGGCCAGGGTCCGCCGGTTCCAGGATGCGGTGGAAGAAAAATTCAGGGGATACCACGAAAACGCCAAAGCCGGAATTGCCGAAATCCAGTTAACGATAAAAGACTATCAGGAAAGCTGGAAAAAAGATCACGAAGGGCTGGAACTTAAACAGCAGGAATACCGGGCGGCCTGGCAGCGGGATCTGGAAGCCCTGGATGCCCTGGCCCTTTCCCAGCGTACCCGGTGGGAAGCCGCTGTAACGGACACGGAAGAGCGCATCGCCCGGCTGGGAGACACGCTGGAAGCCGGAACCGCGGAGGCGGAGGAAAAACTGCTCCGGGAGCTGGACCGGCGGCTTGAGGAATACCGGGAAAACCAGAAGCGGCAGTGGGAACGCTTTGAAACCATGGCCGACGACGCCCAGAAACTTGACGGCCAGCTGCGGCTGATCATGGAAGAGGCGGAGGTCCGGGTCCGCGGGGATTTTGCGGCTTTTGAAGAGGAGCAGGCCCGGAACCGGGAACGCTTAAGCGCCGCCTTCGGCGAATCGCTGGAAACCTTTAAGGGGGAAATGGCCGCACTGGAATCGGAGCTGACCGACCTAAAGAACCAGGCATCCGGCAGGGTTTCCGAAAAACTGCAGGTCTTCGAGGCCGATTTTTTTGCCGGCATTTCCCGGCGCAGTACGGAAATTGACGACCGCCTGAACGAATGGCAGTCAGCCATGGAACAAAAACTTGCCGCCCTGGGGGAAGAAGCGGAGACGGCGCGGCACGATCTGGAATTGTCCTTTAGGGATGAACTCAACGCCCGGATAAACGAACAAAGCAGACAGCTTCTTTCCGGTCTTGAGCGGCTAAGGATAGACGCCGCGGCCCTTCAGGAGAAAATACAGAACGGCCTGGACGAAACCGAAAGCCGGGTTTCCCGGCGCAGTACGGAAATTGACGGCCGCTTTAACGAATGGCAGTCGGCGCTGGAACAAAGGCTTGCCGCCCTGGGGGAAGAGGCGGAGGCGGAACGGCGTGGCCTGGAACTGTCCTTTAAGGACGAGCTCAACGCCCGGGTAGGGGAGCAGAGCGAGCGGATCCTTTCCGATCTTGGACGCCTGCGGATAGACGCCGCGGCTTTTGAAGAAAAAATACAGAACGGCCTGGACGAAACCGAAAGCCGGGTTTCCAGGCTTTCCGCCAATCTGGAAGAAATACGGCGGGAGCTTAAGGAATTCAATTCCCAAACCAGGCTTTTTGAAAAAACCGATGAACTTAAAACATCCCTGGAACGGAGCATGGAAGCCCTTAAGGGCGATATGGCGGGTATTGAGGAACGGCGGGCGGAAGCGTCCCAGCTGGAAACGGAGTTTATCAAAATCAGGCGGCTTGAGGACGAGGTTAACAGCAAAATGACCCGGTTCTTAAGCGAAAAGAACCATCTGGATATTATGGAAAAGGACTTTGAACGGCTGATTCAGACATCCCAGCGGGTGGAAGAACGGCTTAAGGAAGTTACCGGCGCGGACGATACGCTGCAGGGGATCCAGGTTGCCCTGCGGAAACTGGAAGACGCCATTGTTGTCGCGGACGAAAAATACCAGCGCGTTGAAAAGAAAAACCATATTCTGGAAGAAACCAACAGCAGCATTGAACGGAATTTCCAGATCATGGAAGAAACAGAAGCGGCCCTGCGAAAATGCAGGGAAAACATTGATAAGGCCGGCGCGGAAATTGATTCCTTCCGGCCGGCCATTGAAGAGCTGGCGGAGGCAAGCGAAAAAGCCCGGAATACCACCGAGCAGCTGGGCATCCTTGATACCGGCCTTAAAATCATAGAAGAACGGATCGAAAAAGTGCAGGCCGCCCGGGAATGGCTTGCCAGGGCGGAGACCCGGTTTGAGGAACTCCACCGGGACATTCAGGGAGAGTTAAAACTGATTGAATCGGTGCTGAAGGACGAATCGAAAAAATCAAAAACCGCCAAGGGAGCGCCCGCTATCGCCGACCGGGAAAATGTAAAACGCCTTCGCCGTCAGGGATGGGAAGCGGAGGAAATAGCCAGAGCTCTTAAAATCTCCGTAGGAGAGGTGGAACTGATCCTGGATATGGGGATAAAGGACTAAAGCGTGAAAATTAACCGTAAATGGCTTCTTGCCATGACCGCAGGTCTTGGGATACTGCTTATTGTGTACAGTCTGGTACGGCATTTTTTTGGCATAGGCTTAAGTGACGGGGCGGAAAAGTACATGATGGACGGCATTATCATTGCCGCCCTGGGCCTGTTTATGTATAACCGGAAGCTTGCCAGGGACGAGAAGCGGGCAAAAGAGGCGGCGGAAGCCGCTGAAGCGGCAAGGCTGGCGGAGCCGGAACAGGATCTTTCCGAAGAAGATGAAACCCTGCCCCACTGGGAGCGGTATCAAAAAACCGCCGCGGAGAACGGCGGTTCCGGGGAAGAGGATTAGGAACCCTTAATAAAGCTGCAGGCCCTTGTCGATGCTGCTGATGATTGCCTGTCTGGCTTTGGTATTTTCGGGCCAGTAATCGATCAGCAGGTTAAGAAAGTATCCTTCTTTGATTTTGCAGCTGAGGGTTAAAATATGGTAATCGTCCTGGTCCCTGTCCACCAGATAATCCCTTAGCTCAAATACCGTATCGTTGATCGTAAGCTGCTGTGAATCGATCATCCTGTACGATGTTTCATCCCCCGGTTCCAGCATATAGGCTTCAAAGTATTTCATATACGCCGCCATATCCGGCGCTCCCTCAATGGACCGCACGTCAAGATCAAAACCCAGATGGTTATCCTGCCTGTCGTCCTCCAGGTTGCCGAAGGAAATCAGCCACAGGTTGGCGTAACTGTATATGTCATATTCCCCGTACATAATGTCCATGGAAATATCGTCGGTGATGTCGCCCTTTGTTTCGCTAAAGTTTTCTTCGTTTACTTCGTAGAGCCACCAGTTATTGGGGATCGTATAGGAAACGCCAAAAAAATCATTGTAATACCGGGTTTCCCTGGCCAGCTTAACCGCTTTTTCCGTCCGTCCGGAATCATCTTCCCCGCCGCCAACACCCAAAATGCTCAAAGCTTCGTTAAGCGCCTTTTTACAGCCCGAAAGGCCTGAAAGAACAAAAGCGCATACCAAAAGAGACAGAACAAGTTTCTTCATCAATACAAACTCCTGAAAAATTAGCTCCTTAAATGGAGCGTTGATCTTACCTTACCGGAATTATCTGGATTTTTCAACACCGCGCCGGTGGCAGTGTTCTTTGATGATACACCGGGAACAGAACGGGCTGACGGGGCGGCAAAGGTTCTGTCCGTAGAGGACCAGGAGGGAATTGATCGTTTTCCAGAATTTCCGGGGCAGTATCCGGCGGAGTATCATTTCCGTTTCTTCCGGAGTACGGGAAACAAGCCAGCCGGTCCTGTTGGATATCCGGTGGACATGAACGTCCACGCAGATGCCGTCTTTATTGTAGGCCTCGGTAATTACCAGATTTGCCGTTTTTCTTCCCACCCCGGGAAGCTCCAGCAGGGTATCCAGATCATCGGGTACTTTGCCGCCGTAGGTGTCCTTAAGGATCCGGGCGATTTTGTGAAGGTTCGCCGCCTTGGTCCGGTAAAAGCCCGCGGGATAGATAAGCTTTTCCGTTTTTTCGGCGGAAAGCTTAAGCAGGGCCTGGGGCGACGGGGCCTGGGCCAGCAGGGCCCTGGAAGCGCTCAGCGTTACCTCGTCTTTGGTACGCAGGGAAATGATCGTGGAAACCAGTACGGCCCAGGGATCCTTTTTGTATCGTTCCGCCACGGTGGTGACCGAGGGATCTTCCGCGCCCTGTTTTTGCAGATCCTTCCGCCACTTTTTAAGGACCCCCAGGATTGATTCCCATTCGGGACTTTTTGCAGTTTCCTCTTCCATGATTTGGGTATGTACTTACTCCTCCGCGTAAACGATTTCCACCCCGCTCTGCTGGAGCAGGGCTTCCCACTGGGCGTTGAGCTTCTGGTCGGTGATAAGGATATGGATCTGGGGAAAGGGGCATATTTTGTAGAACGCCGGCCGGTCAAATTTGGTATGGTCGCAGAGGAGTATTACTTCCCGGGAAACGGACATCATCTTTTTACGGATCTCCGCTTCGTCGTCTGAATAATCCATCGCGCCGTGGCTTATCCACATGCCGGTACAGGAAAAAAACAGCTTGGCCCCCCAGTAGTTGGTTACGTTGGTTTCCGCCAGGTTTCCCACCATGGACAGGGACGGCTTGCGGAGCCTTCCTGAAATACCGTACACTTTCACGTTGTCCAACAGGGCCAGGTCCGTCATGGCCCGAATACCGTTGGTGATCACCGTCATATTTTTTTTGTCCGAAAGGAAGTTGGTCAACTCCTTGGTGGTGGAGGACGAATCCATAAAAATTGTATCCTGATCGGCAATAAACCGGGCGGCGGCTTTGGCAATCTTTTGCTTGGCCTCTTTTTGCTCAATTTCCCGGACCATCAGGGGTATTTCTTCCGTAACCCCCTCAATAAGCACCGCGCCCCCATAGGTACGCTTGACCAGCCCCTGCTGTTCCAGTTTTTCCAGGTCCCGCCGTATACTGGCGGTACTGGTATCAAACCTGCCCGAGAGGACGGCAATGCTGACTGCCTTTTCCCTGTGCAGGATGTCCCGGATAGCGTTTTGCCGTTCCAGCGTTAGCATTGGGTTTCTCCTGATATACCAGTGTAATGCAAGGTTTTGTTAAATTCAAGCAGTTGCTGTTCGGTTTAATCATAAAACCTTTTTAAAAGAAGCCTGGGATGAAGCGATTTTAGGCGTGGGATCCTATATTTTGAGCAGTTTCATTATTTTCATCAGCAGGGGAGGAAGGAAGAAAGACAGGGGCAGGGAAGCAATGAACCCGACCGCCGTGCCCGCAAGCCATTCGGCGGTAAAACGACCGCCGAATCCGGCGTTGACGGCGGTTATCGCAAAGGCCGCGCACAGGGACATGATCAGGGCTATCCAGAAACCGTTGAACAGGATTTGTCTAAGGGTCATAAAGTTACCTCATACCCTGATCATAGTAGCCCCCCGCCGGGGATTCAAATGCGTGGTGCGGTTCCGTTCCTGTTTGACGGGCTCCTTAAGGGTTTTCCCGGCAGTATTCGCTTATAACCCGGCCCATGCCCGAAAGGGTCTCTTCACGGTTGATTTTATTCCGTATATGCTCCGCCCAGGTAAAATTATCGCAGTAGCAGCGGAAAAAACGCCGGGCCCGGCTCAGGTGGAATTCCGGGGGCTGATGCCTGGAAAGCAGGCTGAGGAAATCCAGCGCCGTTTCTTCCAGGAAGCTTGCTTCCAAGAAGCTTGCTTCCGGGAAGTTACCGGGAGCCCCACCGGGGTTTCCGTTCCCGGCAGGGACCCGGGCGAATATCCAGGGTTCCCGTACCGCGAGCCGGCCAATCATTACCGGCCCGCCGGCCTCCCCCCGCCGGACAAGTTCATCCGCGGAGGCTATGTCCCCGTTGCCCGCCACGGGTATGGAAAGCCCGTTCCGCAGGGCTTCCACATAGTCCCAGCGGGCCCGGCGCTTGAACTTTTCATCCGAAAACCGGGGATGGAGGATGATAAGTTCCGCTCCCTCCCCTTCAAGGCGGCGGCAGAACGCCAGCAGGTACTCAAAACCGGGAAGTCCGGCGGGATCGGAACCAAAAACAGCCGGGATTTTTGGTTCCGGCGTTTTTGGGGATTCCCCGGCCGGTGAAGGGCGGGGTCCCAGCCGCAGTTTGGCGCTGAGCCGCTTTTTGGTCCTTTTGCGTACGGCGGCAACGATCCGGCCGGCCCTGTCCATATCTTCCATCAGTTTTACCCCGGCGCCGGTTCTGGTGATGGCCGGGGCCGCGCAGCCCATGTTGATGTCTATCCCCAGGCAGTCCCTGCTGTCCAGCAGGGCCGCGGCGGCGGCAAGTTTATCCGGATCGGCGCCGAGGAGCTGGTATACCAGCCGTTCCGGACAGGGGCCCCCGTCCAGGTACCATTTTTCAAAGGGGCCGCCCGAAAGAAGTCCGGCGGCGCTTATCATTTCGGTGAAATATTCGGGGCGTTGCGGGGTGTCCCCGCAGAGGGGGGGGGGCGGGAGCATTTTTTCCCGCGCCGCGGCGCGAAAAAAACGCGGAGCCGGGGGGGAGACTTCCCCCTGGTTAAAAAAGCTTTCTATCAGTTCCCGCAGGACCCGGTGGCTCAGTTCCGCCATGGGGGCCAGCATGTACCGTTCCCGGGCATCCATGGATGGTATTGTTACCGGTTTGGATAAAAAAGGGAACCCGGGGATTACTGTTTCGGCGCTTCTATTGGTTGTTGACATTTATTGGGCACTTGACTTGTTGTTTTGATTGACATACGCTATGTTAGTTAGAGGAGCGTACCGCATGATTGCAAAGAGTGATATGCCCAGCATCAACGAAAAGCCGCCAGAGGGGATAAGACCGGAAGGGGGATCATACCGGGTTCTTGTGGTAGACGATTCCATGTTTATCGCTAAACAGCTTGGTCAGATCTTTACGTCTGAAGGTTTTGATGTGGTGGGGACCGCCGGGGACGGCGCCCAAGGCGTGGAAAAGTACAAAGAGTTGTACCCGAATATAGATTTGGTCACCATGGATATTACCATGCCGGTGATGGATGGTGTTTCGGCGCTGGAAAAGATACTGGAATTCGATAAAGAAGCCAATGTTATCATGGTAAGCGCCCTGGGTAAGGAAGACGTGGTTAAAAAATCACTTTTACTGGGGGCAAAAAGTTATATTGTTAAGCCCCTGGATCGTAAAAAAGTGCTGGAACGGGTTGTTTCCGTCCTTAAACGGTAATTTCAGTACTTGTCAGGAATAGCGTAAACCCCTATGAAGGCTCAAAAAATCTCGGAGTCGGTCTTTTGTTTGTATGCCGATGTTCAAACTGCCGATCTTTTTGAAGGAATTTGGCCCATTCCCCGGGGGGTTTCCCTGAATTCCTACCTGGTCCGGGGCAAAAAAACCGCCCTGATCGACCTTGTCAGGGATTGGTCCGGGGCTCCAAAACAGCTGGAAGAAGCCCTGGCGTCGGCGGGGGCAGGTTTTAACGGGATCGATTACCTGATCCTTAACCACCTGGAACCGGATCATACCGGCTGGCTTGGGGAATTCCGTAAAATCAACCCAAAAGCCGGGATTATCTCCACCGCCAGGGGGATCAACCTGGTTAAAACTTTCTATAAGGAAGAGACGGGTCTTCGGGCGGTAAAAGACGGGGATACCCTGGACTTGGGCGGGGTGGAGCTTGCGTTTTTTGAAACCCCCAATATCCACTGGCCCGAAACCATGATGACCTGGGAGCCTGAATCGGGGACCCTCTTTTCCTGCGACGCCTTCGGTTCCTTTGGGGCCCTGGGGGGCAGGATCTTTGACGATGAATTCAGCGTGGAAGAGCATGGTTTTTATGAAAAAGAGGGCCTCCGGTACTATGCCAATATTGTTTCCTCCTTCTCTGCCTTTGTGGAACGGGGTATACAAAAACTGGCCGGCCTGAACATTGCCTGCGTCGCTCCCGGTCACGGCATGGTCTGGCGAAAAAACCCCCGGACAATCATCGACCGGTACCTTAAGTACGCCTCATATTCCAGGGCCGGGGATGCTTCGGGGGAACCGGAAATAGCCGTTATCTGGGGTTCCATGTACGGCAATACCAAAACCGGCCTGGATGCGGTGATCCGGGGCATTGAAGCCGAGGGGGTACCCTACAGCATCCACCGGGTTCCCAACGAGGATGTCTCCTATGTTCTGGCGGACGCCTTTAAGTCCCGGGCCCTGGTCCTGGCTATGCCTACCTACGAGTACGCCATGTTCCCCCCCATGGCCTATGTGCTGGATATTTTTGCCCGGAAGCATATTTTTGGCAAAACCGTGCTCCGTATCGGTTCATGGGGATGGGTCGGGGGCGCCAAAAAGGAATATGAGGCCGCCATTGAAGCCCTTAAGTGGGAAAGCGTACCGTCCATGGAATGGGCCGGCGCCCCCACGGAGCAGGAGCTGGCGGTGCTTGAGGAACGCGGCCGGGAGCTTGCCCGGGTGGTAAAGGCATAAGCCGGGGCTACGCCTCGCTACAGGTGTGGGATAAACTTCTCGATCCGGGCGCCTGCAGTTACGTCCTTCGCCCTAGCGCGCCGGATGCCGTCTCTGTAGCCGATTTGGTTCTTGGAGCTTGGTTTTGAAAAACACCAAAAGGAAGCTTTTTTGATAATTCCTTGTATTATAAGGACTTAGCAATTTCCCCAGGGAGGATTCGAACCCCCACAAGCAGATCCAGAGTCTGCCGTGCTACCATTACACAACCGGGGATAGCGCTTCAATCACCAAAGAAGATTGACGTATATCCAGGTTCAAAGTGTACAAATACCTTCATTTTTTGTCAACACGCCGCAATGCCTCACGAAAAATGTTACCCAAATTTATAATGGGGGGGACGCTTGAAGGAGGGCATACAGGCGAAACGTCTGTGAGAAAAGTCAAGCGGAAAGTTGGGTGTTTTTCGATAACGGTATGCCCTCCTTCTCAAGAAACTTTCGGTATTCACTCATCTTCTTCTCATGGAGCCGCACATTACG
>JAISBN010000044.1 GCA_031266175.1 Treponema sp.
ACATTACGGCTACCCGCAGCAGACCGTACCATAAAAACGACAACTGTTATGCGGAGCAAAAGAACTTTGACGCCGTGCGGAAGACGGTCGGATACTTCCGGTTCGATACCGCGGAAGAGCGCGCCGCTCTGGCCGAAGTGTACCGCCGGCTTTGCCCTTTGTATAATTAATTACCGGACGCCGTCGTTCCGTCTGATTGCCAAAGAAAAACAGGGGGACGGGCGCTGCCGAAAGGTTTACGAAAAAGCGCCGGGGACGCCGTATGAGCGGTTGATGGAATCCCCGGATATTTCAGAGGAGAGCAAAGCAGAGCTGCGGCGCAGAAGAGCGGGGCAAAACCCGGTTGAATTGAATCGCGGTTTGAATGAGGCGGTCGGGCTGCTGTTGAAACTAACCGGGAAAAACGGTATGGTGAAAAAACCTCCTGTCAGGAGGATGGTCAGGCTCTCGCGGCCTGATTTCGGCTAGGTTTTGTTTTGAGGCATCACGGGGTTTAACGGTAAAGGTCAACCGTTCACCGGCAGGACTAGGAATAACCGCGCGTAAAGCATGACAACGGAACGGAGAAAGTATTCTGGTGACGGCGAAGATGCGGACCGGGTCTATTTTATTGATTCGGGAACCTGTTCGGTCCTGGGCGCGGACAACGATCCGGTGGACGAAATGGAAGCGGGCCAGTACTTTGGGGAATACGCGGTCCTTTCCGGGGAAAAGCGGCTTGCCACCGTGGTTTCCAGGGGGCATTGAACCAGTCGAGCGGCTTGAGAAAATAAATGTACCCTGGTTCCGTTAAAAAGCCAGCCAACCGCACATTACGTCATGGGCGTTTTGAAAGGCCCAGGTGTTTTTCATAAAACCCGTTGACCACGGTCATGTATTCTTCATCCAGTTCACCCAGCTTAAACTTGTCACATTCCGCGGCGGGTCTGTCCTTTACCTGTTCCGCGTAGGCCAGCGCCGCGGCGGACAGAAACAGGCTGCCGTGGCCGTTCTGGCCTTCCCCGCTGCGGACATAAAACTCCGCCCCGGGGTTGGTAATTTGATTCCGGCGGGCAATGATGGATGCCCCGTCATACCGGATCGTCTGGTCCGCGGTTCCGTGGATAATCAGGATAGGCGTGCGGGAAGCGTTGATTGCCGGTACCGCGGCCGCGTTCGCCTCCCGGCCGAACCTGAAAAAGTTGTTAAGCCGCATAAAGGGATAGGCCGGGGGGGCCAGGGGCCCGATAAGTCTTTGCGCCGTTTCGTACACGATCCCCGCCGGGGTATTGTATCCGGCGACGCTTACCGACGCGGTAATGGGATGATCCTTTGCTAGGATTGCCGCCGCCGCGTAGCCCCCCCAGCTGTGGCCGTAGAGCAGAACGGGCAGTTCCTTAAGCCCGGCGGTTTTTTCGATATGCCCCAGGGCGGCGTCCAGATCGATTTTTGACTGCGCCATACCGGTTGTTCCCCTGCCTTCGCTGGCATGGCTGCCGGTGCCGTCATAGGTAAACACCCGGTACCCATGATTCACAAACCAGATCGTTTCGGCCATATAGCTTGCCGAGCCGCTGCCAATGCCGTGGGAAATAACCACCAGGGCTTTGGTGTTCCGCGTCCCGTAAAGATAGCCCTGGAGGGTGTTTTTCCCCGACCGGAACCGCGTCATGCCGCGATCGCCGCCGGGATAATCTTCGTACCGGAAGACTGTACTGCTTTCCGGCGCCTTTACCCGGCCGAAAAAAACTTTGGAAAACAGCAGGTGGATTGTAATCATGGAAGCTGCCGCCAGCAGCGCCAGAACCGCGGCAAGAACAAGCAGCTTTTGTTGCAGGATCATCCGGGTAAAGCCCGCCGCTATTTGTAGGTTACCAGCTTATCCGCGGAGTTCCGGGCGGAAGCCGCGGTTACCGCGTCTACCTGCTGGACCTTGCCGATCCGGATAATCACCACAACGTTGTGATTGGAGGGAAGGCTAAGGGCGGATTTCAGGTCCTTGTTGACGCTGTCCACCGGTCCGGTATAGATCCGGGAACCGAGCCCCAGGGCCTGGGCGGCAAGGTACATGCTCTGGGCCGCCAGGCCGCAGTCAAGGATTTGGGCGCCGTTGGTTTTACCGTCCCCGGGCGCGGAAATTACGATAAGCACATTGCCGTCGGTATTATTGGAAATTATTTGCCGGGCCAGGGCGGCGTTCTGTACCACGGTAAAATGCCAGGGCTGCCGGTTGGCGGCGCTGGGGGAATGGATCCCCGCCTGAATGATTGTGTCCAAATCCGCTTTGCTGATCGCGCCGGAAAAAAAGTTCCGGGCCGCGTAATGATAGACAATCGCCTTTACCGCAGAATTTTCCTGGGCGCCCAGGGTAAAAGCACACATACCAAGAATACAGACAGAAAGAATGATTTTTTTCATAAATGCCTCCGTACTAAAAGTTTATCCGGTAAAGCCGCGGTTTTCAACCATATGTTAGATTTTTAGGCCTGACATGGTTAGACCTTTAGGTCTAACCCCTGCACCTTTTTTTGATATGGGGTACAGTAATGCTATCTTGTCCGGGGGGCTTTATGTTTACGGTACAAAAAGAAGCGGATGCCGAAAAAAATCTTGCGGCGCTTGTCAAATCCGCTGAATTCCTGCTGGAAGGGGAAGAAGACCCTATCGCGGTCCTGGCAAATATCTCCGCCGCAATCTACGCATATCTGCCGCGGATCAACTGGGCGGGGTTCTACCTGCTCAAGGGAAAGGATCTGGTTCTGGGGCCCTTTCAGGGATTGCCCGCCTGTTCCCGGATTGGCGAAGGCAAAGGCGTCTGCGGCGCGGCGGTACGGGACGGCAAGACCCTTATCGTGGATGATGTCCGGACGTTTTCCGGCCATATTGCCTGCGATTCGGCGTCGGCGTCGGAAATCGCCGTTCCCCTGTTTGTCCGGGGAAAGGTCCGGGGTGTGCTGGACATAGACAGCCCCGTTCCCGGCCGTTTTACCGGCCTGGAAAGGGAATACCTGGAACAAATCGGAAAGCGGACCGGCGCTTTTCTGGAGGGCACACCAGAAGCTGTCTGGTAACGGCTATGTAACGGTTACGACTCCCCCGCTGATCGACCAGGTACTGGTTGTCAGGGCTTCCAGAAACGCCTCGTCATGGCTTACCAGGAGCAGGGCGCAGGCGGCTTCCTTCAGCGCCTCTTCCAGCAGGCGGATGGAAGTCAGGTCCATGTGGTTCAGGGGTTCGTCCATAATAATCAGGGCCGGCCGGCTAAAGAGGCCCCGGGCGATAAGGAGTTTTCTGATTTCGCCGGGGCTGGGGCTGCGGGACTGAAGCAGGAACCGGGGATCCGATCCGAGCCGGGAGAAACGGGCAAGGATCTCTCCCCGGTTCTGTTCCGTTTCGTTTTCCAGCCCCTCCATTTCCCGCTGTCCCTCTTCGGCGCTGATCTCCTGGGGTATGTACAGCGCCGGAAGCGCCGGGGGCAGGCGGGTCCGCAGGAAGCGGACCAGCGTGGACTTGCCGGAGCCGTTGGGGCCTGTCAGGGCAATCCTGTCCAGGGGACGGATCCTCAGATCGGGAAAGGCAAGAACGGGACCATCCTGTGCCGCCGGATTTTCGGGCGGAAGTCCCCCTCCGGCGGCTTCGTTAAAACCGCCCAGGGGAATGGTTCCCGCCGGAACAGCGCAGAGCCGGTCCATTTTTGCCGCGGCCGTTTCCAGGGTAATCCCCTCTTTGTGACCCCCCGCCGGGGCGGCCGCGGCCAGGTCCGCTTCGGCCCGGGCGGCTCGGTTTTTCATGCGCCTGTAGCTGTCCGCTCCGGTTCTGTCCTTGCCGGAAAGCCGGGCCAGGTTGATCTTTCCCCGGGCGTCGCCGTCGCCGGAGGCAATATGTTTTTTTGAAAGCCTGTTTTTGGATCCTTCCACGATCCTCCGCCGTTCGTCCGCTTCGGCGGCAAGCCTGTCCCGTTCGGTGGACAGCTTTTTCCGGATCCGCCGCCGCTCCGTTCTTTCCCGTTCCTCTTCCAGCAGACCCCTGCTGATACCGCCGTTCCGCATCACCGCCTGTCCGTCCCGAAGGAAAAGGCAGCGGCCGCAGAGCCTGTCCAGCAGCATCCGGTCATGGCTGACAAGGAGCCCCGTACCCCCGTAGCCAGTCAGGGCGTCAAGGATCAGAGCCTTTGCCCGGGAATCAAGATGATTGGTTGGTTCGTCCAGGGCCAGAATTTCCGGCTGTTTCCACAGGACAATCCCCAGTTGAAGCCGCTTTCGTTCACCGCAACTAAGGCTTTCCCAGCGCCAGGGCCAGCCGGCCCCAATGCTCAGCCGGGATATAAGCTTCCCCGCTTCCCTGTCACCGGTCATTACAAAATCTTCCCCCTCCGGAGGAAGCTCGTCGGTCCGCTGGGGACAGTACACTGCCGCCGGATCGGTAATGGTACCGGAAGCCGGCCGCAGCAATTTCGCGGCCAGCAGCAACAGGGTTGTTTTACCCGCGCCGTTGTCACCGGTAATGCCGGTCCAGCCGCGATCAAACACTGCGTCTATATTTTCCAGTACGGGATGAACGGAAGACGGATAGAAAAAGCTGACGTCATGAAAAGATAACACAGAGACCTCCTTGAGTGTGGCTTCTCCTGTTATGCTCTTCTCATTCCTGTCCTTTTCTCCGTTGGTGGTATTAAGCGCCGCCGTGGAAGCGGCCTCCATAAGCCAAGCTTATGCGGCGTTTTTATACGCCGGTCAAAAAGATCCCTTAGTCGGGCAACCCGGATTTGAACCGGGGACCCCAAGTCCCCCAGACTTGTACGCTAAACCAACTGCGCTATTGCCCGGCTAAAGGCTCTTTATGAAAATCCTGATCCAAGGATTTTTTTCAGGGCTGAACAGCCCGTAAAAACGTACCACAAAGCCGCCGTTTATGTCAATTACCGGTGACCGAATAGGTTTTCATATCGACCCGGCCGTCTTTGGAAACGGCAATGCCCTCCAGGCGGAGAAGCTTGATTTGCAGTTCCCGGCCGTTCCCGCTTTCCAGGGCAATGCTACCGTCGGAACGGATAATCCGGTGCCAAGGCAGGCCCTCCGATTTCGTCATGCTGTGAAGAATCCGCACCGTCTGCCGCGCTCCGTTGACAAGGCCCGCGGCCCTGGCTGCGTCCCGGTAGGAACACACCTTCCCCGGCGGAACGGCGCGGATTGCTTTAATAATGCGGCGGGTTGTTTCGGTCATGGCGCCCTAAAAACCGCATCCAGCCAACGGCTGGAAAAATTCAACATATCCCCGGAACAAAAAGGGCCGCCCTTTTAAGGCAGCCCTTTTTTGGTAAAAGCCGGTTTTACAGTCCGCCCTGAATTTCAACCCGGTCGCCGTTAATCTCGGTTCTTAAATCGGATCTGGAGACGGTTCCGTATACCAGCACGGGGGTGGAGGAATCGATCTCGAGGTTGGCCCAGAAATAATCGTTCAGGTAGACAACCACGGAAATCTGAGGATTATCCGGATCGTCGGCAAGGACAAAGGTTCCGGGAACCCGCTGGCCGATGATGTAGCCGTTGACAATAACATAGGCGTTGGGAGCCTCTGAAAGCAGGTCCTCGATTTCAATCGGCGCCAGTTTGATTCCGCTATAGCCGCCTCGGCCAAAATCCTGGGTACCCTGTACGCCGGACTCTTCATACTGACTGCCCACACCCGTAGTCCGGGCGCTTCTTGCCCCTTCCGCGTCCTGGGTAGTCTGGGCAAACAGAACCGCGGAAATGAACAATCCAAGCATAACAAAAACCATTTGTTTCTTCATACAAAACCCCTTATTTGAGAGTAGTTATTGCCTTATAATATAATCCATCTTATTTCCTTTGTCTATAGCCCGGGATGTCCCCGGAGGTGTGGGGGCCCCTTGAGCTTGTCGGTTATGGCTTTTACCCGGGCAAAAAAGCACCATTTACATTGACAGGGCGGAACAAATCACGATAGAATACCGGAATAAGCTTTGTAGATTTCTTTTCGGAGTAACCGGCATGCAGGAAAATCTCCCTAAAACCCGTGTTTTGTTTCCCATCGGGGCAAAACTGGTTATCATCATTTCGTTGTTGTTAGTGCTGGCCCTGGGAGCGGTGACCATTCTTGTTTCGGTGATCAGTACCCAGGACGCCCAGCGTACCGCCGAAGACAATAACTTTACCGTTAACCGGCGGGCGGGTTCCCAGGCCGAAAACACCCTTAAGTCGCTCCAGGCCGGGGTTCTTCTGTACCTGGAAATGCTTAACCGGGACCAGGGCATTACCAACCGCGACCCGGAGCTGGACCGTTATTTTTTCAGCCGGAACCGGAACATTGCGGCCCTGGCGGTAAAAAATGACGGGGGGCTTTCGCTGATCCCCAACGAGCAGTTTTTCTTTTTGAACGACACCGATATTCAAACGGCAAGAAGCTATTTTGATTCGGGTATTTCGCCGGGCAGCGCCGCGGAAGATCACATCCAGGTTGTTAACGCTTCGCCGAATTTCGGCATCCCCCTTATCACCCTTGTATTTTCCCGGAATGCCGGGGCTGAAACCGTGGGAGTGCTCTTTGCCCCCGATGAACTTTCGGAATCCTTTGGTACGGGCATCAATTCCAGTTTTATGATCACCGAAGAGGGAGACCTTCTGCTCTATTCCGAAACCGATCTTGTTTTGGGGGGCGCTAATTTTTCCACCCTGCCCATTGTAGATACCATGCAAAAAGAAGGGGATAACAACCGCCAGATTTCCTATACCGATTCCCAGGGGATTAAATTTTTCGGCGCCTATTACCGGGTTCCCCAGACAAATGTGGTGGTCATAACTACCATACCCCACAGTGTGGTTTTTGAAGCGGTCCAGAGTATTACCCGGCAAAACCTGTTCCTCATGGCGGGAGTTCTTTTTGTTGCCATATTGTTTATCTGGTTCTTTTCCAAAACGATCAGTACCCCGGTGCGGGCCCTGGCGGACGCCGCCCTGCAGATTGAAGGGGGCCAGTTTGAGGTTGATCTTAAGCCCAGGACCCGGGACGAGCTGGGGCTTTTAACCAGCAGTTTCGGCAAGATGAGCAGCGCCCTGAGCATATTCGGCAGGTTTACCAACCGGGATATTGCCGTCCGGGCCATGCGGGGCGAAATTAAGCCCGGCGGCCTTCCCAAGCACGCGACGGTTTTCTTTTCCGATATCCGGGGCTTTACCGAAAAATCGGAGAATTTTACCAAGGCCTTTGGTGAGGACGCTTCCAACCGGATTGTTATGTGGCTGAACGATTACATGACCCGCATGGTAGACTGCGTGGAAAAGACCGGCGGGGTGGTGGACAAATATATCGGCGACGCCGTCATGGCCCATTGGGGTACGGTCTATACCGCCGGATCCCCCGAGACGGACGCCTTTAACTGCGTCAAGGCGGCCCTTATGATGCGCTACGCGCTGCTGGAAATTAACGCCAAACGGGAAAAGGGCGATCCGGGCAATCCCGAAATACGGATAGGCTGCGGCATTAATACCGGGGTAGTTACCGCGGGCCAGATTGGCTCCGAACAGCGGATGGAATATACGGCCATCGGCGATCCAGTAAACCTGGCCAGCCGGACGGAAGCGCTCAACAAGCCCCTGGGAACGGATATTCTTATTACCGAAGATACCTGGGACCTGATAGGAAACGAACTTATCACCGAAGAAATGCCGCCGGTTACCGTTAAGGGCAAAGCAAAACCGGTGCGGATGTTTGCTGTGGTAAATCTTAAGGAAGCTGCCACCGGGCCCAAGACCCTGGCGGAAGTCCGGGCCCTTCTGGGCATCCCGGCGCCCGATATGAGCAAGGTAGATACAGATGCGGAAGAGAAAAAGTACAAAATCCAGGGCAACTGATTTTCTGATTATCCTGTTTTGCCTTGCCGGAGCCTCGGTTTCCGGGATGTTGTTTTGGCAGGAGTATAACCGTACTCTGGTAAAGCTGAATGAAGCGCCGGTGGGTACCATTGTTTTCAAGAACCGGACGGCTCACCGTAAAATAGAAAACCGCATTGCCTGGGATCGGCTTAAACAAACTTCCCCCGTGTATAACGGGGATACCATCCGTACCGCGGAGCTGTCGGAAGCGGTTATTACCTTCCCCAATGCCGTTGCCAACATCGGGGTCTTTGAAAATACCCTGATCCAGATTTTTTACAGCGAAGCGGAAGGAGCCCGCATTGATCTGACCAGCGGGAATCTTGATGTTACCGCCGGCAGCGGAAGCGTCTTTGTTTCCAGCGGAGCCTCCACTATCGAAATTGGACAGGGAAGCCAGGTTTCATTGAACCAGAGCAGCGAGGGCCTTGGCCTGGCGGTATCCGAAGGTACGGCCAGGGTTAACGGAACGGACCTTGAGTCCGGCGGGGTGCTTTCGTTCCTGGCGGACGGAAGTCCCAATTCAAATCCCGCGATTGCCATGACCGCTCCCGGAGGATTTACCCGGGTTCTGGGATCCCCCGAAGGCCGGTCCGCGGTTCTGTTTTCCTGGAATACCGCCAACTTTAATTCCGATACCCGTGTGCTGGTAGAGGCGGCCCAGGATAAGGGCTTTACCCGGATCGTAGAAAGCCGGGATGTCCAGGGAGCGTCTTCGGCTACCCTGTCGTTCCCGCCGGGGATGTACTTTTGGCGGGCCGTCCCGGTTCAGGGTAGCGGCCCCGTAAGCGGGTCCCATCCTTCGGGCAGAATAGAGGTTCTGCCCCCGGTTTCCCTGACCGTTTTTACCCCCGCCCAGGGGAAAGTTTTTACCTTTAGCGGTGATTCCCGGGTATCGTTTTCGTGGTCCGCGGTGGAAGGGGCCGCCGGGTATCTCCTTGAGATTTCCGCCAATGAAAACATGAGCGCCCCGGAAGTATCCCGCCGGATACAGGGAACTTCGGTGGTACAAACCGGACTGGAAGAAGGACGCTGGTATTGGCGGGTCGAGCCCCTGTTTCCGGACCAGATCCAGGGCGCGGCGGTTTCCTCCGGAGCTCGGGACTTTTCCGTAGTCCGGGGCAGTATAGTTCCCGCGATTCCGGTACTTACCTTTCCTGCGGAAAGTGACTATATTAACAGCGAAAATCCTAATCTGTTATGGAGATACGATCCCGGCGTTGAGTCCTGGACGGTTGAAGTAGCGGATAATCCGCAAATGTTCAATCCCCTGGTACAGCAGAGTACCAATGTTAATTTTTATTCTCTTGCTTCCGGGGAAGCTCTTCAGATCGGAACGACCTATTACTGGCGGGTTACCGCCCAGGGCGGTGTTGCCGCGTCTTCCGCGGTCCAGTCGTTTATTCCGGAAGATCCCGCGGTTCTGGCGGCCCGGTCAATCCGGCGACCGCCGGTTCCGGTGCCGGCGGTTCCGGAACCGGTATCCGAGCCGGTCGTCGCCGGGCTGGCCGCTGCCGAAGTCGTGCCGGCCGAACCGGTGATAGCTGAACCGGTCGAACCGCCGGTTCCCGAACCTCCGCTTGTTGTCGAGCCGGAACCGGCGGCCCTGGCTGTCGTCGAACCGGAACCCCCGGTTATTGCCGAACCCGCGCCGGAACCGCCGCCTCTGCCCGTTCAGGAACCGCCTCCGGCTCCCGGGCCGGTCCGGAGCGAGACCCGGGAAGAAATCCTCCGGCGCTTGACCGCCGTTTCGGGAGGCGGGACCATTACGGCCACATTCCCCATGGAGGGCTATGCTGTTTCCCTGGAGCAATTGGCGAAAGCTCCCAGTCTTGTGTTTAACTGGGAAGGCCAGGCCAGGGAATATTACTTTTCCCTGTATCGGACGAACGGCGAAGCAATTATCGTTATGACGTCAATCAACGAGCCCCGGTATCGTTTCCAGTATCCCACGATACTGGAAGCGGGAGACTATGTCTGGCAGGTCTTTGAACGTGACAGCCAGGGAATCTGGCCCGACGCTCCTTCCGTGGCCAGGCGTTTTACGGTGACATCGGGGCCCGCGTCCAACGCGCCAACGGTCCCCGCGATCATAAAACAGCTGCCCACCAGTGAGCCGGGAGTATTGTATGGTAATCCTTAAGCGTCTTTTTGTTCTGCCCCTTGTCCTCGTCTCCTGCTTGCTGGCGGCCCAGGAAAGCGGATTTTTTGTTACCAAAACCGGGGAAGAGTTTCAGCTGCGTCAGGTTATTTCTTTTCCCGCGGATCACGACGCGGCGCGCTATGAGGTGGAACTGGAGCGGATTGAAAACGGACGAACCATTCCGGTTGACAGAATAACGGCCGAAACCAACCGGATCGAACTGAGCCTTAAAGCGGGCAGCTATCGTTACCGGATTACCTCTTTTAATGGCTGGGATCTTATAGACGGCGTTTCGGGTTGGCAGAATTTCACCGTATTTCCCGCGATACAGCCCAAAGCGGAAACATACCAGCCCTTTTACGGCCTCTATTATGAACTGGCGGACCCTGACGGCGCCCTTATCCTTAACGGCCGGGACTTTACCGGCGAATCAGAATTTGCCCTGGTCAGGTACGACGAGGAGTTTGACTGGACGGGAATTTCCCTGCGGGACCTTAAGGACGTTGTGTTTCCGGAACAGGCGGCGTTTAATGATGATTATACCCGGGCGGTACTGACTTTTAAGCGCAAGACCCTTAAACCGGGCGAATACAGTATTTTTATCCGCAACCCCGGCGGCCTCTGGACGGCCTTTAGCCGGGTCCGGGTAGGCTACCGGAAAAGTGCGGACTGGACCATTTCTTTTGGCTGGATGCCCATGATAGCGATGTTTGATTATGAAAACGCCTACAACGAGCGTTGGGAATGGGATCACTCTACCGCCACGATGTACCACCAGACCAATGAACAGCGCCTGGACGCGGTTAACCCCAGAGCCTGGTATCTGCGGATAGGCTGGTTCCCCGTTAAAACCCGGCTGGGTAATTTTGGGCTTGAAGCAACCGTGATGTCCCTGCAGGATAACGTCCATGCCCGCAGGGACGGAAAGGAGTTCGGGCGCCAGGTATCCGATCTTTCCGGCGGACATCTTGATCTGGTGTATCAACTGGAACTGTCCGAACAGTGGCAGGGCAATATACGGGTTGGGGCGGGTTACGGCGACGAATACCATCACAACAGTGAAGAACTCTACGATGACGATGAATCCCCGGTGCTGCTTAACTTTGGATTTTCCGTCCAGTACTTTATCTGGAAGAATTTATATGCCGAAGGCGGAATTGATCTGCAGTACATGACCTTGGTCGATCATACCATGATCCGGCCGTTCCTGGGCCTGGGCTGGCAGTTTGGCAGATGGGCGGAATACGCGGAAGTAACAAAGGCCATCGGCCGGGGGGAAGATCCCTCCGTACCGGTAACGGAAACCCCGGGGAACGAATTTACCCTTTCCCTGGGCTGGTCTCCCATGATCCCCCTGTTCGGGATTGCCCAGACAAGTATGAACCACCATGATTTTTGGAACGGCACCTACGATGAAACCACCGAGTTGTGGCCCGTTAATCCCCTGGGGGCTTATTTTCGGGCGGCGTATATTCCCTACAGATGGGGCAGAAATAAACTGGGGGCGGAGCTGTCATTCTATATCCTTAACCGTCCCGGCAGAAAAGAAATAACAGACAAATTTTACAGGGGCCTGGATATTTTAAGCCACGCGCAGGTTGGAGCCCTGTACCAGAGGGTATTGACCAAATCCTGGCAGTTAAACGCCCGGGTTGGAGCAGGAATTTCACATCCCTATGCCTATACCGAAGAAGATGGCGAAACAGATATCCCGGTGTTTTCAATGAATACCGGCGCGTCGATCCAGTACTTTTTCTGGAAAAACGCCTATGCCGAGGCGGGGCTGGATTTTGTTTTTTCCTTTGGCGACGTTAAACACGGCATGCTCAGACCCGGCATAGGCATAGGCTGGCAGTTTAACCGGGACGCGCCCACAGGGTTTACAGAGGATGGTTTACGTTTTTTCAGGAAGCCAGCAGCGGTGGATGCGGAATAGCCGGGGATCCTGATGCGATTTCGGATGAGACAGCCAGATAACGGGTAAATTTTTCTCAAGTACATAATGAACGGGTAAAATGGGGGAATTTCTTTCCATCCCTTTTCCGTATTTTACGGAAAATACGGAAAAATTCGGCGGTTTAACTTGGCACGGAATTTGCTATGTTACTGATGAAGCCGTAAGGCTTCTTACTGAGGTTAACCTCAGCCGGGACTGCGGCTGCTCCTTCGCCGCGGTTCCGGTAATTTTGGTTTTCCCAAACAGGAGTTCGACGATGAAGAAAAATTTTGTTTTTGTAATATTGGCCCTTTGTGCCGCCGGTCTTTTTGCGCAGCCCGCCCAAAGACCGCGTCCCCGGAACGCTCCGCCGGAACAGCCCGGAAGGGAACTTCAGACAGTGTCCGTCAGCGGCGCCCTTTCCATCGTAAACGGCCATATCGCGGTTCAGAGCGATGGTACTGTTTTTTATGCCGCGGGCATTCAGCGCTTTGTTGGTTTTATCGACGGCCTTAAAGAAGGCGCCCAGGTTACGCTGGACGGATATGTCCGGGAGCTCCGCGGGGAAAACACAAAAATGCTCTTTGTCAGCAAACTGACCCTGAACGGCAAATCCTACGACACAGCCCCCGCTGGTTTTGAACAGCGGATCTTTGCTGGTAATGACAGGTTTGGCCGGGATACCCGCAGGCAATGGGGCCATCATCGCGCGTCCTGTTGGGAGGGGCCCGGCAGAGGGCGGACTCCCTACCGGAACTAAAAACCGGAAACCGCGTTAAGCTGCCCCGCCAAAAGCGGGGCATTTTTTTATACCAGCATAAGGGTATATGCCTTGTTCATGGGCCGGAAGGTCCCATACAGGGAATCATCTTTTATAAAGAGCCTGGTCTCCATGCCGTCGTCATGGCGGATTACCACGCCATCCAGGGCTGCCGTCAGCAACCCCAGCTGTTCTGCGTTCACCGCGTCATTGCCGGCTAAAAGCGGAGCAAATTCCAGGGACGTGTGGAGCGTCCGCATGATCGACAGCAGCAGGGGACCGGCGCCTTTGCAGACATAAAAAGGACCAACCCTGATATACGAAGCCTGTATAGTTTCCCGAACCTGTTCCCGATTCATGGCAAAAGCTTTCCGGAAGAACAATTCTTCATAATCCGCCAGACCTTCATCAAAAAGCAGGCGGAATTCCTCCGCGTCAATTTTTTTGTATATGGAAAAATCAATCCGGCTAAAAACAAAATCTTCAAAACTGCCTGTCGCGTTGCCCTCTGCCTTGTCTTTCGCGGAAACCTCCGGAGCGCCGCTTTTTTGGGCGGCGGCATCCAGTTTTGCCAGTTCCCGGTACACAAAACAGATCCGCCGGTACCGGCTTTCAACCCGCTGCCGGATCGTGTTGGTCAGCGCTTCCGCGGCGCTGCCGGCAGGGCTAGCGATCATACAGTTCCTGCAAAAAAAGAGCGGCCGCCTGGCTGACATTCAGGCTTTCAATATTTCCGGTACCGGGGATCCGGGCCAGAAACGAACACTGGTCCTTTACTTCCGCGGGAAGTCCCGTTTCTTCATTGCCGATTACCAGAACGACGCCCGGTTTGCCGCTTTGCGGACCCTCTTGCGGCCGGCCGCTTTTTGAATCCCGCCGGGGGACATGCTGATCGATAAGCCGGGGTAAATCCCGGATACGGATCCGGGCCCGCGGGTCGGTCCCTATGACAACAAGCTGTTTCGAAGCGCTCCGCAAAAAAGCCGCCGGCCGGCGAATCCGGCGGAACTCCACATATTCCATTCCCCCTTCGGCAACGCGGTAGGCGCTGGTAGTAAGAAAACGGATCTTTTCCCGGTCCGGCGGAGAATCTTCGTTCGCCGCGCCCTGCTTTCCGGAAAGATCCGGCGGATTAGGCTCGGTCAGGATGATCGGGGAAGCGTCAAAAAAAGCCGCGGAACGGACTATAGCCCCCAGGTTATGATCGTTTCCCACATCGCAAAGGAGCAGACCGGTTTTTCTTTCCGCGGCCCAGGCGTCCAGATCTTCGGGCGAGGCATCTTCCACCGCCGGTTCGTAGATCATCGCCACGATTCCCTGATGATGGGCTGTCTTGCAAATCCGTTCCAGTTCTTCATCTTCGCAGATCTTGTAGGGCCGTTTTCGTTCGGCCAGGTTTTTACAGACGCCGGTAAACAGGGAAAGCCTGTCTTGCCGTAAAAAGAGGCGGTTGATCCTTTCGGGATGGACGTCGCCAAGGGCCCGGACGGCGTTAAGGCCGCAGACAGCAAGTTCATCGGTCAGCTTGTTGTACATGATGAACTGTATCATTTTTCCCGGCGTTTTGATACCATAAAGCATAGAAACCGGGGTTTTGAATACTGACTGCGAATTTGACAAACCGGACGGAGGATCATGGGCATTAGTACCGGACGGGGGGACGGCGGTTTTACCGGCCTGCCCGGAACAGGCGCCGCGGGGGGCCGCCGGCCGTTCCAGGCCGGGGGCGTCCGCAAAGACGATCCCCGCATTGAATGTCTCGGGGCACTGGATGAACTGGACGCGTTTCTTGCCCTTTGCGAAAACCTGCTGCTCCAGGCGGACGGCGTTTCCCGCTCCGGGGAAATTGTCAGAGAGCTGCGGAAAGAACTTTTTGACAGGGTGATGCCCGGGGTAATAGCGCCTAACGGAGAGGACGAATTGCCGCAAATCCGCCGGCTGGAGCAATGGATCGAAGAATTTGAGCGGAAACAGCCTGTCCGGGGCTTTATCCGGGACTGGCCGGGCTCCGGCGGCGCGGCGGCATATTTGAATATAACCCGTACTATCTGCCGCCGGGCGGAACGGCGCATGGCAGCCCTCGCCCTTCCGCCCGGCCCGGCCGCGGACACTGGGCGGGAACCTTCGGCGGACCAGCCGGAATGTGCCGCAGATAAACCGGAACATGCGGCGTACATGCCGCTGCTTGCCTGGATCAACCGCCTGTCGGATTTACTTTTTCTGCTGGCCGCGGCGAAATAATGATGCGGATAAACTTGCCAGTGGCTTTCTGGGTTTAGTTGACACTTCGATTTTGTGAACATATAAACCAAATTTAGACCGTGTCATCCTCTTGCCATATTTTTAAAGAAATATTAGACGTTGAATATTTTTTACAGACTTGATCTGGATCACTGAGTATCCGGAGATCGTTCATGTAGTTCACCCGCGGGCTTTTGAAAGTATCTCCGGGTTATCGGCCACATAGTTCAGCACATCGGCCATTATACCAGTGTAGCCATTCCCCAAGGCCTTGTACTTTTCCAGGCAGTCAGGGACAAGCCGAATCGTAACAGCCTGTTTTCGGTTTCGCCGATTACGTTCCGCCGCAAGCATAGCGAATTCCCGTAGCGCTTCCGGCGTGGATTTTGGACAATCCGGGGTATAGTTGATAGGCCCCCGCGCCGCCTTCCGCGCCGCCTGGATGATTTCTTTAGGTGGCTTTTGTCCAGCCTTTACCGTCGATCTGGTAATAGCCATTGTAACTTCTCCTTTCCGCCTTATCTGCGGCCCTTGCTGATATAATGCGTTTGTTTTCCCCGCGATCCGTGTAGACTACAAAGAAAACAGGCCCGATTTTGCCAAGGGTTTGATAGCGATCTTCCCCGGAGACGTCATGCTTGCTCTGGTCAAGCCGCTCAATTCGTTCCGGGTCCAAAAAGACGTATTGCGCGATTTCAAAGCTCAGTCCGTTATGTTCCTGTCTGTTGATCTTGTTCTTGGCCTCATTCCACTCGATACCCGGCAATCGAATGCTATAAATGTAATATATAATATATATGCTCTGTCCAGCTTCTATTTTGTGTCTCCCCATTTGCCTCACGCATAAAAAAAGCCCCCGGAGGGGCATGGGCGATACAAGAGTCGAACTTGTGACCCCCAGCGTGTCATACTGGTGCTCTAACCAACTGAGCTAACCGCCCGAATATCATATTCGCCGCCGCTTACGTCCGTTCCCGAATCGCGACGTTAATCTCTATTTTACCGTGGGGACCCAGTTCCATGGGGACGATCAGGGCTTCTACCTCCTGGTTGGAGATTTCCATATTTTCTCCAGAAAACAGGGCCGGCGGGGTAAGATCGAATTTAAATCCCAGGTCGTGGAGTTTTGTTACCGCCTGGGCGGTAATCATATTGGCCAGCTCCGTAATGGTGGCTTTGGCCAGTTCATCAAGCTGGGTGAATTCTTCGCCGTTCATGGCGCCGGCAACGCTAAGGGCGGTCGCTTTGGGCATATCAAAAAGAACCCGGCCTTCCACATCGCCCGCAAGACCGACCAAAGCGGCAACGCCCATGATCGACATGGTGGTGGATTTAAGATAAAGGTCACCCCGTGTGACATCGGTATTCAGCACTTCCTTTAATACGTTGAATGCCGCTTCTACAAAAGGATTGATATACTCGACTCTCATCCCTCAAACTCCTGTTAAAAGCGGCGGTGCCGCTTCGCTTGTGTTCATCGACCGTTAACACTCCCGTGTTAAGCCCCCCTTTAAGCTCTTTGCATAAACGCGGATACCGGCTGTTTTGCCACAGGCCGCCATTCGGTTTCGGGCAATCCTTCATTCATTCCCAGCAGTACCAGCCCCCGGGACTTCAGCCTCTCTGTAAATTCCCCAACCAGCTTTCCCTGTTCCTGTACCGGCAGGAATGATAGTACATCCCTTGCCAGGATAATATCAAGATCCGGCAGGGAATTGTCGTTCAGGATATCGTGGTATTCAAAAAGGATTGAATCCTTGATTTCCTGGTTAAAGGTATAGCCGCTGGGACCCCGCACCATGTACGCCCGGCAATACTCGGGAACTTCATCCAGGTCAAACAGCATGTTGGGGGCCTGGGAAATTGCCATAATATCGTTATCATTGGCCCAGATTTTAAAGCGGGAGTCCGGGTACCTGGACTTTAGTATACAGGCAAATGAAAAAGTTTCATAGCCCTTTCCGCAGCCGATGTTCCATACCTGGATAGTATTTGCGGACAAACCGGGAAGGGCTGCCTTAACCGCCGCGGCATAGTCATCGTGCCAAAAGGCAGCTGTGGAAGGGGAATAGAACCGGGACAGGAAGTTGTCCGCGTCCCCGGCGTCTTTAAGCTGAAGGTCGGGCCCCGACCGGCCCATGCTCCAGCCGGTAAAACGTTCCCGCAGCCAGGTTTCGTTGATGGGGCTGGGATAGAAGCGCTTGATTGCCGGCAGGCTCTGGCGTATAAAGTCCAGGGCGGATTCGGTCCCGGAAAGGGAAGGGGAAGCCGCCGGAAGAGTATCCTGGGAAGGGGGCATATAGTAGCCGCCCATGGCAGCGGCGGCGCCCGTGTCGGGAAGCCTGGATTTGTCCTCATCCTTGCTGATAGAAAAAATCCGCACCACGTCCAGAATAATGTAAAGATCCCCCTGTTTTTCCACCACCCCGCTGATAAACTTGATGTTGATGTCCCCAAAGATGGGATGGGGGGGCTGGATGGAATCGGAATTGATCCCCACAACCTTGTCAATTTTGTCCACAATGGTTCCGTAGACCCGGTCTTCGATAAGGAGGATCAGCATGTTTTCAATGCCGGTGTCCTTTTTTTCCACGGGCAGGTGAAAAAAGGTCCGCAGATCTATGATGGGGATAATGTCGCCCCGGAGGTTATACACCCCCCGCACATAGGACGCGGCGTTGGGTACATAGGTAAACTTGTCGGCCTTGGCAATTTCCTTGACATTCATAATGTCCACGCCGTAATCTTTGCCGGCCAGGGAAAAGGTGATCATCTTAAAATCAACGTTTTCCACCCGTTCTTTCTGCTGCTGGAGTTCAGCGTTAACCGTTTCCAAATCCCGTACTACAGCCATATTACACCCCTACCGTATTCCTTCGCGGATCCGGCGCTGTTCCATTTCTTTACGCTGGCCGAGTTCCAGAAGCTGGCTTACGTCAATAATCAGGGACACCGAACCGTCTCCCAGAATGGAAGCGCCGGCGATGCCCGGTGAATTGGTAAACTGATCCCGCAGGGGCTTTATGACGACGTCTTCTTCCCCGATAAGGCTGTCCACCATAAAACCCATCTTTTTTTCGGCGGTCCCCACAATCACGATAAAGAGATAATCGGTTTTTTCTTCGGTTTTGATGCCAAAAAGCCGGTTCAGGCGGAGCAGAGAGATAACGTCACTGCGGATATTAAACACTTCGTAGTTGTCGATAAATTTGATTTCGTCCGGCTTAATCCGCAGGCTTTCGATAACGCTGGTAATGGGGATGGAGTAAATTTCTTCCCCCACCCTGACCAGGAGGCCCTGAATAATTGCCAGGGTCAGGGGCAGTTTAATAGTAAATTTTGTTCCCCTGCCTCTTTCGGAGGTAACCGTTACCGTACCGTTGAGTTTTTCGATGGACCGGCGGACCACGTCCAGACCCACCCCCCGGCCGGAAATACTGGTAATCTGTTTGGCGGTGGAAAAACCGGGCTCAAAGATAAGGTTGTAGGCTTCCACATCGGAAAGGACCTTGTTGGGGTTGATGAGTCCCCGCTCCACGGCTTTGGCCTTGACCGTTTCCACGTCAATGCCCTTACCGTCGTCGCCGATCTCGATGATGATCATGTTGCCTTCGTTGGAGGCCTTCAGGAGCACCTGGCCTTCTTCCGGCTTGCCCGCGGCCTTCCGTTCTTCGGCGGATTCAATGCCGTGATCCACGGAGTTCCGCACCGAATGCATGATCGGATCCAGCAGATCCTCAATAACCGATTTGTCCAGCTCCGTTTCTTCGCCTTCAATAACCAGGTTGATCTTTTTATTAAGGGATTTGGAAAGATCCCGCACCAGCCGGGGAAAACGGCTGAAAATCTGACTGATGGGCACCATGCGTATCCGCATGACCCCTTCCTGGAGTTCCCCGGTGATCCGGCCCAGGTTTTGGGCGGTGGAGCGGAACTTGCCCATATTGGTCTTCATGGAGGCTTCAAAACCGTCAAAAAGGGAGAAAAGATCCCCGTATTGTTCACCAATTTCTTTGCGTATATCTTTGGCGGTTCTTCCGTTCTGCATACTTTCCAGGAAATCGGGAAGGCTGTCGAAAAGGCCCTTGACCTTATCCCGGTACTGGGCTTCCAGATTATGGAGGTCGGCGCTCAATTCACCGAATTGCATACTTATCTGGTTAAAAGTGGCCTTGGTAATAACCGTTTCGGAAACCAGATTGAGAAGATCGTCAATGCGCTTGGAATCTACCCTGAGTATGGAGCCCGCTTCCTTGCCGGCCTTTTTGGCATCTTCGGCGGCGGCGACCGGTTTAGCGGGGGCCGGTTCCGCTGTAGCGGCAGCCGGTTTGGCGGCGGCGGATTCTACCGTAGCGGCGGCCGGTTTTGGGGCGGAAGCGGCAGCGGGTTTTGCGGCCGGCGGTGACGCCGCGGCGGCCGGCCCGGCAGCGGCCTGGCTAATATCGGTAATGTCCGCCCCCAGGGAAACATCGGGGATGATCACATGCTTTCGTATTTCGTCGGCCGGTTTGGTAGAAGCAAAAAAGTACTCAACCGTCGGGAAAAAATTATCTTCGTAGAGCTGTTCAAATTCGGGAATCGTCTTAAGCACCGTTCCCCATCCTTTGAGGGCCGCGTACACCTGGATTCCGCCTACCGTATTCATCAGGCTGTTTTCATCAAATTTGACCGCAATCCGGTAGATGGGCATACCGCCATCCACCGATTCCTTCAGTTCGTTGAGATCGTCTTCGCTCAGGCCGCTTGAAGCCGCCGGAGCCGGGGCAGGTTTGGGGGGTGGAGGCGGAGGAGGAGCTGCCGCCGGTTTTGGGGCGGTTTTGGCGGTGGCGGACCCTTTTTTACCTTTGGAACTTTCGGGGATCAGGGCTTCGAGCTTACCCTGGATCTCCGAAGTATCCTCCTGGTACACCGCGCCGTTCATCCGCTGTTCCAGCATCGCTTTTATCACATC
>JAISBN010000074.1 GCA_031266175.1 Treponema sp.
GTCAATTTAAACAAGGTAAATAATTTGTCGCCATCAAGAAAAACATCAAGATAATCTCCGTCTATTTTTATTTTTATAGTATACTCGACATCTTGTTTAAATCTTTTTGTGAGCTCCGACTCCTCAAATTCCTCGCGTTTGTATAGACATTTTGTATAAACTGTAATTATATTACCTTCCATCGCTATTTTTCGGTTTAAAAATTGTATACTGTTGGCAACAAGATCTTCTATCTCTAAAAAAATATTTTTCAATAGTAGCCTGCTTGTAAGAGCAACATCATTCCATAACATTTCGCCAGGTCCATGTGTATCTTTGTATTTTACATCATGATATTCCCCCCAAAAAGGTTCATATTCAAATAAAGTCGTTCTTTTACCGCTGCGCATAACATCCAGATAATAAGTATGCGTCCAGACATTATTAGCAATTTCACTGGGGAATAGGCCGGAATTTAAAATAGAAATAAAATCCGTATTAAACCAGCCTTTTTGATTTTCAATTTCCACATGGATCATATTGGCCCCATTCAGACCATCAACAATTTGATCAGCCTCAAAATCCAGAAAAACTCCTTGAGCAAAATCTTTAATTTTACCAAATATTAGGATCGTAATTTTTGTAAAGGACGATATCATCATTTGTGATATAGGGGCCTTCACAAAAAGCTATAACCGGGATAAATAACAAAGTAAAAAAACAGGCCTTTATCATTAAAATTCTCCTGCACTAAAAAATATAAGGCTATGCACTCTCTTAGGTAGCCCGATTCCCGGCTGTTGCGCAACCGTTTCGCCGATAGGGGGAACTGCGGCAGCGTCCTCGTATTCGACCAGGGGGTATTGGACTTTACCCCATTAGGCGGACACTGTTAAGCGGCTTGCCCCGACTTAAACACATTAGGCGCCACATAGTCAAGTACCAAATGCATACGAATCCGGTTATAATACGCGTCCTTGCCGTCCGCTATTTTCAGCTCTTTTTTCGCCGTTAGCTGGACCCGGTTTCCGGCCATGGGCCAGTATAGCACCGGATATACGGGCCGGGTAAGGGAAAAAGTACCGCGACGGTCCTTCTTTACCGGAAAACGGCGGCCCCGCAAAGCCTTCTTTTATCTTCCGGGGCTTTACTGTTATACTGGACGGCAGGAAATGACTACAAAAAAACCCTATGTGCCCCAGGTGGGATTGAGCTACCCCGAACAGCCCGATGCCCACATGTTCGACGCGGAGGAACTGCCCGATCTGGTGCTGGACGAAAACTATCCCTTCCTGGATAAATCCCCGGGGTTCAGGATAAAAAGCGCCCTTTTGTACCTGGGGATTTTTGTCCTGGTCTTTATCCTCAGCCCCCTGCGGTTCGGCCTGCGGATTGAAGGGCGGCGTATTCTGCGGAAGTACCGCCGGCTTTTAAAAAACGGCGCCCTGACCGTCTCCAACCACATGCTGCGCTGGGATTTTCTGATGGTCCTCCAGGCGGTAAAATACCGCCGCCTGTGGTTCCCCGCGTGGAAGAAAAACCTTACCGGCCCGGACCGGACCCTTATCCGGCTGGCGGGAGGCATTCCGGTACCCGATTCGATCCACGTGATTAAGTATTTTAACCGGGCCTTTGACGAACTGCATGCCCGGAAAAAATGGTTCCACGTGTTTCCCGAGGGAAGTAACTGGCATTACTTCCAGCCTATCCGGCCTTTTAAAAAAGGGATGTTTACCATGGCTTATAAATACAATATCCCGGTTATCCCCATGGCCTTTTCCTACCGGGAAAGCCGGGGGCTGTATAAAATCTTTAAAAGGAATTATCCTCTAATCACCCTGCGTATCGGAGAGCCCCTAATGCCCGACCGGTCCATGCCCCGCCGGGACGCGGTGGAACTGCTGCGTTCCCGGACCCACCGGAAAATCGTGGAGCTGGCGGGGATTACCGGCAACCCCTATCCCTGCGAGGGTGACTAGCCGGAAACGCCGCCGGAGAAGGGCGGTGATTTTCCATCTGGAGTGTGTATGAAAAAGTCCCTGATCCGTTTTGTCCCGGGAAAACCCGTTGTCCTTGCCTGCTGCGTCCTCCTGTGCATGGCCTTGGCCGCCCCCCTTTCGGCCCAGCGGACCGTCACCGTTAAGCTGGTATCCCTGGTGCCGGAAAATACTCCCTGGGGCAGCCTTCTGAACCGCATGGCCCGGGAATGGAACGCCGCGACCAACGGCGAAGTAAACATGGTTATCTACCACAACAACAAAACCAGCGAAGCCGATTTGCTCCGGCAGCTTAACATGAACCAGATCCAGGCGGCCATGCTGAGTACCCTGGGGATGAAGCTGATCAGCCCGGAAATCATGACCCTGAGCTGTCCCTTCCTAATCCGGAACAATACCGAACTTGATCTGGTTTTAAGAAACCTAAAGCCCGAACTGGAACAGAAGATTAACGGCAAGGGCTACTATACCCTGGCCTGGTCAAAGGTAGGCTGGGTGCGGTTCTTTTCCAAAAGCCCGGTCTTTGTGCCCGCGGACCTAAAAAGACAGCGCCTGGGCACCAGCGACGCGGAAACGGAACTGCTGGACGCCTTCCGGGCCATGGGCTACCAGATGACCCCCATCGCGATGAACCAGATCCTGGTAAGCCTGTCGGGGGGCCAAATCGATGCGGTATACCAGAGCCCGGTTAACGCCGGGGGGCTGCAGATCTTCGGGCTGGCAAAAAACATGGCCTCCATCCCGGTGGCGCCCTTTATGGGGGCGATCATCATGAACCAGCGGGCCTGGAGGTCCATTCCCGACAAGTACAAGCCGGAACTGATGCGGATTACCCGGCGGGTGGAAGCGGAACTTGACCGCTCGGTCCAGGACTTTGAGGCGGAGGTGATCCAGACCATGGTTAAATACGGCCTGGTGATCAACCGGGTAAGTCCCGAACAGGAAAAGATCTGGTATGCCGACGCGAACCGGGTCATCCCCTCGCTGGTGGGAAGGGTGTTTGACCGGGATATGTACAACCGCATATCCGGCCTGCTAAGGCCCTATCATGAGTGATCGCCTTCTCCCGGGAACCGCCGGCGGCGCCTCGCCGGCGGGGGCTTCCCGTTTCCATAACCTGGAAACGGGAATCTGCGGGATCGCCCTGGTTCTGCTTACCGTTATCCCCGTACTGGACGCGGCGCTGCGTTTTTTTCTTCATTCCCGCTTTCCCGCCGCGCCGGAACTGACCGCCCACTTCCTCCTGGTCCTGGGCCTGGCGGCGGGGATGATCACCACCCGGGAAGGGTCCCACCTTTCCATCGGTTTGTTCAACTATATTCACAGCGAAAAAATAAAAGCGGGCCTTTCGGTTTTTACCGCGTTCCTCTCCGCTTTTATGGTTACGATCTTTGCCTGGTGTTCCCTGTCCTTTATCAGGATAGGCCTCTACCCCATGCAGATGGTCGGCTTTATTCCCGACCGGGTTTTTGCCCTGATCATGCCTGTGGGCTACGCGGTCATGGCCGCCCGGTTTGCGGGACCGGCGTACCGCCGGACCGGTACGCCGGTCCTTCCGGTACTGGCAATAGCGCTGGGGACGGTCTGCTCCCTGCCGGTGATCTGTAAGTTCATCTGGGGCATCAACATGCCCGGCGCGGCCTGGGCGGTGTCGGGCTTTTTCAGCGCCCTGGCGGTGTATGCCAAACTGCCGGTGATGATCGTCCTGATCATCGCCGCTTTAAGCGGTACGCCGATCTTTATCATCATCGGCGGCTTTGCCATGATCCTGCTCCAGAGTTCCCAGGGCGAAATCGACATTACCGCTAACCAAATCTACAGCGCCCTGACCCAGAACAGCCTTATCGCCATTCCCCTCTTTACCCTGGCGGGATTCATCCTGTCCCAGAGCAGGGCCGGGGAACGGCTGGTGGAAACCTTTACCAATTTTTTTGGTTGGATCCCCGGGGGAATGATCATCGTGACGGTGGTGCTCTGCGCCTTCTTTACTTCCTTTACCGGAGCGTCGGGGGTGACGATCCTTGCCCTGGGGGGCATACTCTTTACAGTCCTTTCCGGCTATCCGAACCACTTTGTCATAGGCCTTTTGACCGCGTCGGGAAGCATCGGCCTTCTCTTTCCGCCAAGCCTTCCCATACTGCTGGTAGGGGCCGCCACTCGGACCAATACGGTCCATCTTTTCCTGGGAGCTTTTTTGCCCGGCATCCTTCTGGTTGCCGCGACCATCGTCTTTGGCGTAACGGTCTCGGTGAGGTATAAAATTCCCCGGGTTCCCTTTAGCGCGAAAAAAGCCGCCGGCGGATTAAGAAAATCCCTGCCGGAGATACTCCTGCCCCTGTTCCTGATTGCCGGTTACTTTTCTGGCATCCTGTCCCTGGTAGAAGTAAGCGCCGCGGCGGTACTGTACATCCTTATCGTGGAAGCCCTGGTGTACCGGGAAATAACAATTAAATCCCTGGGAACGATCCTGGTAAAGTCCATTCCTATCATCGGCGGCATCCTTTCGATCCTGGCCCTTGCCCAGGCCCTGTCCTACTACATCGTGGACAGCAAGGTCCCTGAATTTTTTGCCCGGTGGATGCAGGCCACGGTCAGCTCCAAATGGCTGTTCCTCTTGTTCCTGAACCTGGCCCTCCTGGTTACCGGATGCCTGGTGGATATTTTTTCGGCCATCATGATCATTCTGCCCCTGCTTGCGCCCCTGGGAGCGGTCTACGGCATTGATCCCGTCCATCTGGGAATTATCTTCCTGGTCAACATGGAGGCGGGCTACCTGACCCCGCCGGTGGGGCTTAACCTTTTTCTGGCCAGCTACCGCTTCGGCACGTCCTTTACGGAAACCACCCGGTACGCCCTGCCCTTCCTGGCAATCCAGCTGATAGTGGTCCTTATCGTAACATACCTGCCGCCGCTGACCATGGCCCTGACGGCGCTGTATTAGCTGTATTAAAGGAAAGCGCCGGAAAGATCCCCGAAGCTCCGGGGGCTGATTCGCAGATACATCATCCCCGCGGCCCGCGCTCCCGCCCCGTCGGCGCTGTCCTTGTCGCCAACAACCAGGGTCCGGGCGGGCTCACAGCCCAGGGACGCTGCGATGGACAGAAAGGGACCAGCCGCGGGTTTTTGGGCGCCAAAGCTTTCCGGGCCGAAGAGCAGCCCGCAGATGCCGGGATCCAGGCCGATAGCCTCCAGCCGTTCCCGCACCAGGGGATAATCGGAATATACCGCGTGGGGAATGTTCCCGCCTTCCAGAAATTGAAAGAATTCCGCCGCCCCGGACCGGGGGGAATAAGAGCGCCGCAGTACCGCCGTCATCCGGGGCATGTAGCGGTCAAAGTACCAGCGCCGCAATCCCCCGGCGCCGCGAAGCGCCGGCATCCCCAGGGGCGGAACAAAGCCCCGGACCCGGCGTTCCAGGGCGGCAAAAAAGCGTTCGTAATACGCTTCTGCGCCGCCATAATCGCAGCCTGAAAATTCTTTCCTGGTTTGCCGTTCGGCGCCGATAAGCCGGATCTCCGCCAGGGAAAACCGGCCCCCGGAAGGACCGCCGAAGAGCAGCCGCCGGGCAAAGTATTTTGGGTCGTAGAGGGTGCCGTCAAGGTCAAAAATAAACGCCCCGGCGTTTTTGATACACCCCGGGGCGCGGGTCTGAACGTTTTGGGGCTTCACCTTACTTAGTCAGTTCGTCGAACATGGCCTGCCGCTGGGGATCCTGCATCAGCAGGTTAAGCTTGAACTGGCCGTCCCGGTATCCCCTGGCTATACAGGCGGCCTTGAACTGTTCAAAGGAATCCTTGACCAGAAGGGCCGTTTCGGGAGCTTTAAGCCGGTTGGAGGTCCGCTTCGATTCGTACTCGGGATTGTACTCCTGCAGCCGCTTGTCAATACATTTGGTAAGCTCCGCCGCCCGGTCGGACAGAACCGTCTGATCCACGAATTCATAGTAGAACCGGTAGTTGGATTTTTCGGGATTGGCAAAGCCCACAAAGAAGTTAAGGGGCGGCAGGGTCATTTCGTTGGCGGCGCTTCTGACGGCGTCGATAAACTGCCGCTCGTGGAGTTTTTCGCCGGTAAGGCTTATGGTGCCGTTCGTTTTCTGGATAAACTTGATCAGCGGGTACTCGTTGTAAAAACCGGTTACCTCCACCACATCCGTCATGTTGTAGCGGTACAGCCCCGCGGAGGTGGTAACCACGGGGCAGTAGCGTTCGCCCTTTTTCAGTTCCCACATCTGGTACAGTTTGGTCCGGGGGTTAATGTCGTCAAAATCCGATTCATGGGCAAACTCAAAATAGGTCTTGTGCCCGAAGGGAACCGTATCCAGAGTATTGCTTTTAAGGACAATCCCCGCCTTACATTCGGTGGCAAAATAGCCGAATTCGTGGAATACCGCGTCTTTGGGAAAGGAATTACGGATCTTGTCCAGATATATTGAAGTATTTCCGCACATCCAGACATTCACGACCTGCATATGGGGCCAGTAATGTTTGGGAAGCACCGTGCCAAACCGGACCTTTAACTGCCGCAGCTCCTCCGCCCGCTTTGGGTTCGGCTTAAGCCGCGCTTCCAGCACGGCGCGGATTTCATCGGGGATGGGAAAGCGGCCGCTTAAGGTTCCGTTTTCAATATCGCTGACATATTCATCGTAAAATTCATTGGCGTTCACCTGCATCTCCACCAGGGTACTGGGGTTAGCGGTGATAATCAGGGTTACATCCTTCTCGATGCCCATGCGCATGATCGCGTAATACCGGGCCTTGTAATCGGCAATGTGGAACACGTCCGCCGGAGCGGGGTGCAGGTCGTCCATAAAATGGGGAATGTCCCGCTGGGAAATCCCCGAGATGGAGCCGTAGACCGTCCCGTCCGGGGCGGCTCCCTCAATGGCCTTGCCGACGATGGAAAGGGTCTTGCCATAGAAAACTTTTGGCTTGTTCTGGATCATGGTATAAAACCATATCTGGTTTGATTTTTTGTATACGTCCTGATAGTACTGTTCGGTAATGGGAATCCACTTGGGCTCCCTGGTGGTACCGCTGGTGGTGGCGTACATCTTGGGCTTGCCGGGGAACAGAATGTCCGGTTCGCCGTTCTTGTGCCGTTCCACATAGGGCCGCAGGCTTTCATAGTCGTTGACCGGAACGTTCTTGTGGTAGGCGGCAAAAAGTTCCTCCGGGGTTTTTGCCTCCAGAATGCCGGAAAAGTTATGTTCCCTTCCGTACACCGTATCCTTCGACCCCTCCAGGAAGGACCGGAGCACCCGTTCCTGGGATTTTTTCGCGTCCATCGAGGCTTTTTTTAGCTCGGCGAGGCCCTTTTTACCGACAATGGTTAAAGCCAGTCGTATAAGCCACCAGCCCTTTACTCGCTGTTCTTTCAAAATCATCCTCCTACGGTATAGCTGCCTTAGTTTATCAAATAGACATTTTCCGTACAAGTGTCAAAACGGTTAGATTTTTGTTAGTTTTTATCCGCTTGCTTCCCGCGCCCGGACTGCGGCTGCCCGGGGGGGCCCGGGTTTTCAGGCGCTTCTTTTGTCCTTGCGCCGGCCCAGATCATTCATACATTCTTCCGCCCGTTTTTGTATGTCGCTGATTGCTTCTTTTTTAAGGGCATAGGAATTGGGGTAGATCGGCTCGCCCAGGACCAGGGTAAAACAGGGGCGGCCTTTTTTAAAAAGCCGGTAGAGGCCGGCGGGTTCGCGGCACAGGATCTTCATGGGCAGCACCGGCACCTGGGCATCCACCGCAAGGTAAAAGGCGCCCCGTTTAAATTCACTCAGTTCCGTGCTATATTCCCGCAGTTCCCCTTCGGGATAAAAATGTACCACCAGTCCCTTCCGCAGATACCTGGAAATGGTATAAATAAAGATCTTCATCTCGTTAACCGACACGGGAATTGGTACGGCGCCCAAAAGCTCCACGAATATGCCCGCGACGCCCAGGGAAAAATTCCGGGGCAGGCTGGTAAATATCGGCTTGCGGGGGAACACCGTCAACGCCCATATTTCCGAATCCATATCGTGGATATGATTGCAGATCGTTACGGCGCCGGTATGTTTGATTTTTTTAAGGACCCGTTTGTTTTCCACTTTAAGGCCAAAGTAAACCAGGTTTATCAGCGCCAGAATGGGAATGGCTATGCAGTAATAAAAACAAAAGCCGAATATTTTTTTGAAGGTCCAGCCCCGGCGGATCTTCCTGTAATAGGTCCTGGCCTTTTCTTCCTTCTGTTTTATCATCTGTTTTGATTTGTAATCCATGGAAGCCGTGGTAAACATGGTCAGGAGTTTTTTGGCGGAGTACCGGATATTGTATTTTTTGCCCAGTTCGGCATACCTGTGTCCCATGGCCTTGAGCTCTTCGGGATGTTCTATCCACCAGTCAAGTTTGTCCCGCAGATCCCGGCAGCTGCCCTTTTTAAACAGGCTCCGCGGATCCAGCGCAAACTGGGAGGTAGCGGATTTGGGGGAATCGGAAATAATCGGCGTCTTGCCGCAGGAAAGGGCTTCCAGGCAGGCCATGCCTTCGGCTTCCACATCGGAGGCGTGGACATAAATATCGCAGCCCCGCATGGTTTCCACCAGCTGTTCCGGGCTTACAAAGCCGAATACCGGCGGCCGGGGCAGGGAGGAAGCAAGTTTTTTGTATTTTTTAAGGCAGGCGCCCTGGCCGGTAAAGTACAGCTGGATTCTGTCTTTGTACTTTGAACGCTGTACCGCCTTAATAATCAGATCCTGCCGTTTTTCCGGGGCAAGCCGGCCCGACATCAGCACCCGGATTTCATTGCCGGCCCGGGTTTCGCTTTGGGGAGCGGGCGTAAACGCTTCGGAGACTCCGTTGGAAATAACATGAAACCGGGCGCGGTATTTGCGCTTTTTTAGTTCCCCGGCGATAAGGGCGGAAGGACAATGGATGTTTTCCACCTTCCGGTAGAACCTGACCCTGAACAGCCGGTAGATAAATTCCGCCAGCGGGGCAAACCGGCCAAGGCCGATATTGTAGGTAATGTGACCCGGGGGGCAGTGAAAGGCCCCGGTAACCGGGATACCCATTTGTTCCGCCAGGCGGGAGGTTTTTTGCTGGAGCTGCCAGGGATAAAACAGGTGCGCCACATCGGCCCCTTCCAGGGCCCGGCGGGCCACATCCCGGTCAAATTTGGCAAACCGTAAATTCGACAGCCTGGCTACCGGGGTTACCACCGGGATGTAATGTTCCGTAAGGCCGAACATATCCGGCCCTTCCACGCCGATGGAAAGTACCCGGACGGTATGGCCCAGCTTAATCAGCTCTTCCCGAAAACGCCGGGCCGAAACATGGGTACCGTTGGTCTGGGAAAGGTAATCGTCAACTACAAATACAATCGTCATAGATATAGCTCAGTAATTGTCCCGGATCAGGCCCTGAACGAATTTGTTGGTCGGATAGCAGGACTGGGCCCTGTCGAGCCAGGGCCGCGCTTCCCCCGGTTTCTTGTCCTGGAGATACGCGTAAGCGATGGCCGAACAGACGTCGAACAACTCGTTTTTCTGCATGGTCTGTTCATGATCGGTCAGGATCTGCTTCATCATGGTAACGCCCCTGGGATAATCCCCAAAGGGCATGGGGCCAAAGGCATAGCGGGCGGCTACCTGGTACAGGGCAAGGACATTACCGGGATCCAGGGCCAGTGTTTTTTTTGCGTTATCCTCGACCTTAAGGCCGTTCGCCATAACCCAGGGGGTTGACCGGATCATGCAGTTTTGTCCGATGGCCAGGGACAGCAGCAGATAGCCTTCGGCGGTGGGAGCCAGGGCCTGGGCTTTTTTGGCCAGATCAATTCCCGCGTCGTAGGAGGCTATCGCTTCCTTTTTCCGCCCGTTGTCCTGGTAAGCCCTTCCCAGAAAGTATTCGCACCGGGACAACGCCAGATACAGCCCCTGTCCCGAAAGCCGGCTCCGGGCGCCGGTTTTTGTTTCGTTGTACAGCGCAAGTACCCGGTCCATGGACAGATTCTGGGCATACACGGCGTCCCGCAGGGGAATCATCCAGGAAGGCTCGGCGGCGAGAAGGGAGCGGCACAGAAGAAGGGCGCAGAGCGCCGGCAGGACCTGTTTTTTACTCATCCCTGTAAATATACCCAAAAACAGGCTTTACGGCAACCTGTCCGCCTTTAGGCGGGCGGCCGCTTAGGCAAGAATTAACCACAACGAACCTCCGGTTCGCCCACACAGAAAAACACGGACCTGTTGTTTCAATTCCTTGCTTTTGTCCGTGTTGGTCCGTGGTTATTTTTGAATTACTGCGCTTAGGGGATAATTTCGCTCTGGATTTCGCTCCAGGGGCCTTCGCCGGTATCCTTGACTGCCTGCGGCGTATTCGGTATGTTTGGTATACACCCATCTTCCCCCGCTGTCTTCCGCGTCGGGGCCCGGCTGCCGGACGGGCGGCTTGATATCATATCAGGATTTTTACCATGGAAGAACAACAAATCACCATTCCCCCCTCCGGTTATGCGGGGCTTAGCTTTGAAAAAGTCTGGGCCACGCTCCTGGAAACCGAACGGGTAATGAAGGAACAGGCTCAAGAAACCGATCGGCAATTCCGGGAAACCGATCGAAAATTCCGGGAAACCGACCGGAGAATCGGCGAGCTGGGCAACCGTTTTGGCGAGCTGGCCGAACATCTGGTGGCTCCCAACATCAGGGAAAAATTTAACGCCCTGCGGTATACCTTTGACAAGATTTCCCAGAATGTTGATATCAGCGACGCGAGGGACCGGTATTCCGGCGCGGAAATTGACCTGCTGCTGGAAAACGGCGAGGCTGCCATCGCGGTGGAGGTGAAGGCCAAACCCCTGTACAAGGATGTGGACCGCCACATGGAGCGGATGGAAGTGCTCCGCCGCTGGGCGGACCGGCATCATGACGAACGTAAATTCCTCGGCGCCATTGCGGGGGCTATTATGCCCAAGGAGGTCCGGGAGTATACCTTGAAGGCCGGTTTTTATGTCATTGAACAGACCGGCGACACGGTAAAGATAGATATTCCCGAGGGCTTCAAGCCCCGGGAATGGTAACCACCCCCATAATCCACCAGGGATGGTGGATTATGGAATTATCTCAGACTGGATTTCGCTCCAGGGGCCTTCGCCGTTTTCCTTGCTGATCTCCCATTTCAGGGCAAAGAAGGCCCGCTTTCCCCGGTCGGCTTCCCGGAACCGGATGATGTGGGGGCATCTGGTGGCCCACACCGAGGCGGGGAGTTTTCTCTGGTCTGTGGCGGGTTCGCCGAAGACGCCGTAGTAGATCCGCGCGCCCCTGACGTTTTTGGGTTTGGAGCCCTTCCGGCGTTCCCCGTCCTGGTAGATGATGCCCAGGGTTCCGGGGCCAAGCTGGACGATGATAAAGGTGGGCGCGGTTTTGGGCGGGTTGATGGGAGTGTGCTCGCCGCTGGGGACAGGGATGCCCATGTTTTCCTTGTCCTCGGGGGTTACCGAGGGGTGGTAGCGGAGGTAGATGTTGATGAAATTCCGCAGGGCCTTTCTGGTGGATTTGAGGAGCCGGCGGGCCTCCGCCCGCTGGGGGGAGGTGCAGGGCTTACGGGTAACCGAGTAGGCGGTGTACCAGGCCCCGTATTGGTCGGCCAGGGCGTCCCGGGCGTCCTGGGGGATGTGGGTCCAGCGCGGGCTTGCGCCGGTACACTGGAGGGTCACATACTGGATGAGGTTCTTAAAGAACGTGTCGTAGGCCGTGGAGCCGGAGGGGATAAAATCGGACATAGGTTTCTCCTTGATGCTGTTATATTCACCGTGAACGCCAGGGTTCACGGGTAGTTCCTGCCCGGCAGACTGGACAAATGTCCTGGATGTTCGTCCGGGAAACCTGGACGAACATCCCTGCCGGACGACCGGCAGGTTTTGCCGGACGACCGGCAGGCTTTGCCGGACGACCGGCAGGTTTTGCCGGATGACCGGCAGACTTTGCCGTACATACGGCAGAGCCTGCCAGACGGGATTACGGCGTGTTGTTGTACGTAATCGTCAGGTCGATGCTGCCGTTGACCGTGCCGCCGTCAAAGGCGCTCCCGGTCCATCCGCCGCCCCGGAAACCGTTGCCCCAGTTTACGTCGGCGGTATTACCGGGCGTCGAGCCGTAACCCGTTGCGCCGGAGGGAACCGTGACGGTGACGGTCTTTGCGCTGACACCATTAAACATATTCTGCCCCAGCGTGGGGGCCGCGGGGCCCAGGGTGACGGCCAGGGCCTGGCCGCCGGTGTAGGCGAAGGCGTTGCTGCCGATGCTTGCGGCCGCCGGGAGGCTTACCGTTGTCAGGGTGGTACAGGTATCGAAGGCAGAGCCGCCGATGCTTGTGGCCGCCGGGAGGCTTACCGTTGTCAGGGCGGTACAGCTATCGAAGGCAGAGTTACCTACAGCGGTGATCCCCGACAAGTTTACGACCCCCTTTGCGGCGGGGTACGCAATCAGGATGGTTCCGGCCTTGTTCAGCAGCATACCGTCTTTGCCCTGGAAGGCGGAATTCCCGGAATCAACGTTTATGGCCGTTAACTTGGTACAGCCAGGGAAGGGGTTGCCGCCGATTGTCGTAAGCGACGCGGGGAGGTTTACCGTTGTCAGGGCGATACAGCCCTCGAAGGCGTAGGCTTGTATGGTTGTGACCGCCGGGAGGCTTACCGTTGTCAGGGCGATACAGTCCTCGAAGGCAGAGCCTTGTATGGTTGTGGCCGCCGGGAGGCTTACCGTTGTCAGGGCGGTACAGTTCCAGAAGGCTTGGTTGCCGATGGTTTGGACCGCCGGGAGGTTTACCGTTTCCAGGACCGTACAGCCGCGGAAGGCGTACTGGCCGACGGTTTCAACGGCGGCGGCGTTGAATTCGGTCAGGGCGCTAAAGTTTTTGAAGGTGGAGCTGCTATAATCGCCTGCCTTGACGCTTTTTGCTTCGGCGGGGAGGGTGAGGGAAACGATATACGGTTCCCCGGTGTTGGCCGTGCCGGGGTCAAACTCCGGACCCATGGCGCAGTCCGTCAGGTCCAGGGCAACGTAGGTGTCCTGCATCGCGGAGAGCAGATCGGCCCAGCCGGTGGAAAGGTCTATGGCCAGGGGCAGGGGAACGGAAATGGGATCGTTGGCGGTTGCTCCGCCGGAGGCGCTTGAAAGCCAGGATGTGACGGCGCTCACACTGGTAAAGGCTTCCCCCGCCGTGACGGTCCACTGGGCGGTGGTCCCGTCCTCGGCGGTCACGGTGTAGGTAACCGGACCGGTAAAGTCCTGCGCCGTGCCCGAAGCGGGGCTGACGTTCGCGCCTGGGGAAACGCTGATGGTGGGAGCAAGGCTTGCCGCGGATGTGCCGTAGGGGAAGAACACAGACACGGTCTTTCCCGCCGGGTCAATCGTACCCGTAGGGGAATCGGCGAAGTTGAAGGCAATAATGTCATTGGCGAAACTGCCTCCTCCCCCACCACCTCCACTGCCGCCTCCACCACTACCGCCGCCGCCGTTATCTCCATTGGAGGGGTTGGAACACGCGACAAAAAGGCTTAGCAGTAAAATGACGGGGACAAGCAGAAACTTATCTAGCGCATAACGGGGGGGGATAATTCGTTACTATATAAGGAATTAGATCGCTTCATAGAACATCTCCCGGTAGTACCGGCCCGCTCTTTGGGGGCATGCCCCGGGGGCGGCCGGAACAGTCGTTTATATACGTATGAATACGCACGTATTCATGCGCCTTCCGCCAACGGCGGATTATGGACAGGATACCGCGAAAAAGCTTCTATGGCAAGTATTTTTTCTTGCGTTTTTCAAAGAATTCAACCACGGACCTCACAGACAACCACGGACCTGTTGTTTCAATTCCATGCTTTTGTCCGTGGTGGTCCGGGTCTGTCCGTGGTTAAACTCGAACTTCGGGGTTAAATCTTCTCATTAAGGATATCGTTGATGTGCTGTTCGCTTACCTGCGTAACGGCGGCTATGTCTTTGGCGGGCATCCCATGTTCAGCCATCCGGAGGATTATTTCCTTCTGACCCTCTTGACGGCCCTCCTCCCGGCCTTTCTGCAGACCTCTCTGGAGAGCGCCGTTCATGCGGGAATAGTCGTCCCGCTGCGCCTTTAACCGGGCTTCGTAGATCATCCGGTTCGCCTCGTCTTCGCTCATCACCTGTAGTTTGCAGTACGCCTCGTGTATCAGGGGGTTCTTTTCCGATACCCTCTTAAACTCCTCTTCCGTCTCCGCCTTTAAAAAACGCAGCCAGTCCGCCAGCCTGCAGTTTGCGTAGTAAACTGCATCCCTGTCCGCTTGCAGCGGGTTACCGCTTTTGAGGCGGCGCCCCGGTCTCTTTCTGTATCCGTAGTTTGTTAACCCCCGGCAGGACGCACAGCAGGATAAGGCTGAACCCCAGGCAGCTCCGGTAGCCCCAGGCCGCGCCGGCATAGCGGTTGATGTAGCCCATGGCAAGCTGCATCCCCGCGTTCAGCAGGCCCCCGATGGCAATGACGGCGCTGCACATGACCGGGGCCCGCTCCCCGAACCGGCCCATGGCAAAGGCCATAAAGGTGGGCCACCAGACGGCGATAAAAAAGCCCGCCGCGGGAAGCACATAGATGCCCCGGGCCCCCAGGGCAAAGCCGGCGATAAAAATCGCCGCCGCAATCGCCGCCGCGCCCACAAGGCTCCGCATATAGCCGGCCCGCTCGATAATAAAACCGCTTACCAGCCGGGAAAGGGTAAAGAGCAGGAAAAAGGCCGAAACAAAATTTGCCCCGCTGGTGGCCGGATTCATGCCGTACACATCCTGAAAGTAAAGTCCCCCCCAGTTTGAGGAAGCCATCTCGATGCCCATCATCAGTCCCAGGGTTATCCCGAAAGCCCACACCGCGGACGTTCTCAGGGCGGCGGTAAAGCCGAAGCGCGGAACGTTCCCGGTGTTCGGGACAGAGCCCTTGGCGGCGTCCGGGGCATTGCTTTGGGCGGCGTCCTTAGCGGCGGGGAACCGGGTAAAGATCGCGGGAACCAGGATCAGCAGCACCAGGGGAACGGTCAGGAGATACATCTGCCGCCATCCAAGGGCGGCCCCCGCGGGGTCCGCCAGGATGCCCGCGGCCTTGGGACTGATAATGGCCCCCAGACCGTACATAAAATGGAGCAGGCTCATCATCAACGCGCCCTTTTCGGTAAAGATCTGGGTTGCCACGCCGTTGACGCCGATTTCAAACACGCCGAATCCCGCGAAAAGCAGCAGCAGCGAAAGCGCCGCGGTCCAGAAGCCGGGCATAAAGTAAATGGAAAATACCCCCCCCAGGGCGCACAAAAGGCCGAACAGATACACCTTCTTGACCCCGTAACGGCCCAGGATAAAACCCGACACCACCACAAACAGGGTATAACTAAAGGACAGGACGGAAATCATCTTTCCCTGGGTTTCGTAGGACACGGTGAATTCATTCTTGATCAGGGGATAGGATACGCCTTTAATGTTTTCAAGAAAGCCGAAGAGGAACATGGTCCCGTATAAAATAACCATCAGCAGTATCCGGGACTGTTTTGATTGCCGCATAGGGGTTATACTAAGGGAAAAAATGAAACGTGTACATCTGCCCAGGCATACTTCCCTTTTTGCGGCCCTGCTGGTGTGGGCGCTCCTTTCCCTGCTGGCGGTATTTATCATCTGGGGTTACCGGGACCGGGCCAGGCTTATCAGGGATACGGAAAACGAGCGGATCCTCAACACCCTCTTTGCCGCCCTGCGGGATTACGACAGTTTCGGCGCGGCCATTGAGGACAGCGAAATCCTGCGGGAACGGATAACCGGCTTTGCGGTGTACGCCCCTGATACTTCCCTGCTCTACCGCTGGGGCAGCGCGCCGGATCGCTTTGATCTTTCCCTGCTGGACGGTGAAGCTCCCCGGCGCTTTAACCGCTATACCATCCCCGACCGCCGCAGCCGGGCCGTACGGTTTGTGATCCGTAACGAAAAACCGCCCCCCCGCGCCGCCGGGCAGGGTTCGCCGGGCGAAAGTTTCCCCCGGGATCCCGGCCGCGGCAATAACCACCACGACGAGGGCTCCCTGCAAGGGGCCCAGCAGGGTTCTCAACAGGGGGCCCAGCGCAGCCGCCAGCCCTGGTTTTTCAGCGCCTTCTCCGGGGGGAACTATATGTATATCGATATCAGCCACAGCGCCTACTGGAATACCGTTACCTTTACCGGTTTTCTGTATCCGGTAAGCATCATTGCCCTTTTGATTCTGGCGCTTTCAATCCGGGTTCTTTCCCTGCGGAACATCGAATACCGCGAGCGTATCGAGGCCCAGCAAAACCTGGTGGTCCTGGGAACCGCGGCAAGTACGCTGGCCCACGAAATCAAAAACCCGCTCCATTCCATAAAACTACAGACGGGGATCCTTAAAAAAATAGCCGCCGGAACAGCGGCCTCCGGTATGGGGGCTTCCGGAACGGGGGCCACCGTTCCGGTGGACATCGCCGCGGCAGGGGCCGAAGAAATCGCCCGCATAGAGGAAGAAGTGGACCGCCTGGCGGCGCTGACCTACCGGGTAAACGATTATCTGCGGGATCCCGCGGGAAGCCCCGAACCCCTGTACCCCGCGGAAAGTATCGAAGAATGTTCCCGGCGGCTCTGCGGCCGTTCCATCCTTGCCCTGGACGCAAACCGGGATCTGCGGATCCGGATGGACGGCGAAAGGGCCCGGTCCGTTTTTGAAAACATCATCCGCAACGCCCTGGAGGCGGGCGGGCCGGAAGAAGCCATCAGCGCGGGCATTAAAAAAGAGGGGGGTAAAGTTATCATTACCATCAGCGACCGGGGCAAGGGCATGCCGCCGGAAGACATGCAGCGGGCCTTTGATCCGTTTTATACCAGCAAAAGCGCCGGCACCGGCATAGGACTGGCGGTGAGCAGGCGTTTTGTCGAGGCCGCGGGCGGTACAATCGTTCTTGAACACCGCGCCGACGCCGGGTCCGGCAGGGGGACCGGCCCGGGAATCACCGTAAGGATACTGCTGCCCGGCATGCCAAACGTCCAGGAGGGCGTCCCTTCGGGCCGCGAGTGCAGGGAAGATGACAGTATACGCCGCGGGGCGGCTTGTACATGCGTCCCTTCGGGCCGCGAGTGCAAGGAAAATGATAGTATACGCCGCGGAGCGGCTTGTACATGAGAATTCTGATCGTGGACGATGAACGGAATATCCGGGAGTCCCTAAAAAAGTATCTTGCCCTGGAGGATATTGATTCCGAGGCGGCCGCATCCGGGGAAGAAGCCCTCGCCCTGCTGGAGGAAAAAACCTTTGACGCCGCGGTGCTGGATCTGCGGCTCCCCGGCATGAACGGTCAGGAGCTTCTGGAACAGATACAGGAAAAGGGCTTTCCCGTTCCGGTGATCATGATATCCGCCCATGGCCAGATTGCCGACGCGGTGGAGGCCCTTAAATCGGGGGCGAGGGATTATCTTTCAAAACCGGTGGACCCGGCGGAACTTATTATCAAGATCCGTTCCCTGGTTGATAACCGCCGCCGGGAAAACCTGATAGCCGCCGAAAACCGCCGCCGGACCGCGGGTAAAAATCACCGGGAAGGTTCGGCCCTGATCGGTGAAAGTCCCGCCATGCAAAGCCTTTCCGCCCAGATCGATAAACTTGCCGGTACCGGCGTAACGGTGCTGATTACCGGTGAAAGCGGCTCGGGCAAGGAAGTGGCCGCCAGGGAAATCCACCGCCGCAGCGCCAGCAGGGACGAACCCTTTGCCGCGGTAAACATCGGCGGCATCCACGAATCCCTGGTGGAAAGCGAACTCTTCGGCCACGAAAAAGGCTCCTTTACCGGAGCGGTAGGGCGCCGCCAGGGCCTTTTTGAACTGGCCGGCCGGGGCAGCATCTTTCTGGACGAAATCGGGGAAATGCCCATGCCCCTCCAGGTTAAGCTTTTGCGGGTTTTACAGGAGCGGAAGATTCGCCGCCTTGGGGGCATTACCGACATTCCCGTCAATGCCCGGATCATCTCCGCCACTAACCGGGATGTGGAAGCCCTGGTCAGGAAAGGAAGCTTCCGGGAAGATCTCTACTACCGGCTCAACGTGTTCCGCCTGCACCTTCCGCCGCTTCGGGAACGGCGGGAAGACATCCCGCTGCTCGCGGATTTTTTGCTGGACAAGCTTTGTTCCCGCATGGGCCGGTCCGCCCGGCTGTTAAGTCCCGCCGCCCGGGGAAAACTTGCGGGATATGATTTTCCCGGTAATGTGCGGGAACTGGAAAACATTCTGGAACGGGCGCTGATCTTCTGCGAGGGAGAAACCATAGAACCGGGAGACATCGACATCCACGCTCTCCCGTCCCGGCGTGAAACTCCGGACCCGCCCGCGCCTGCCGCGCCTTTTGATGAGGGGGCAGGCGCGGATCACGGAGCCGGCGGAACCGAAACCTGCGGCGGCGAAGCCGCGCCGGAACCGGCGGCACCGGAGCAACCGGCGAAACCGAGCAGCGATCCGCCGATCCTGCTGGACGACATCGAAAAAAACGCCATCCTGGCGGCGCTGACCCGGAACGGGGGCAACCGGACCAAAGCGGCGCAGGAGCTGGGGATTACCCGGAAAACAATACTGAACAAACTGAAAAGTTACGGGATGGACTGATGCGGTTCCGATACCCAGATTTGCGGTTCCTCCAGGTTTTCAACGCCCCACTGATCTTTTAATCTTGTCTCCGTTAGTTCCAGGATTTTGTCAACGGCGCTGGATTTCCAGTTGTCCCAGGTATAGAGAATATCCGCCGATTCAGCGTCTTTCCATTCCCACAGGCCTTCGTCGGAACGATGGTTGTCCAGATAGTCGATGGAGTAGGTTCCGTCGGCAAAAAAGGTGATGATATTATCGGGTCCTGTCCCCCGGACATTTTCCCCGTCCAGGGTCAGGGAACGCCAGGATCTGCAGAGCAGTTCGGTCCTGCGGGAAAGGTCGATTTTTGCCGGTTCCAGTTCTATTGGTTCCGCCGGAACATCCGCGGCGGGAACGCCGGAAACCGAAGCGCCGGAAGCGGGAACACCGGGAACCGAAGCATCGGGAACCGTTCCGGTTCCCGGCCCGGGAGCCGGCAGCCTTTCCCGGTCCCGGGATACGGCAGGGCCGGCTTCCCGGATGATTACCTCACGGAAGCCCGCGTTGGCAAGGCGATCAACAAAAGACCGCACCTGGAGCGCGCGGACCCTGTCTATAAACACCCGGGTTAAATTTCCGCATTGTTCACTGCCGGGATTAAAGCCAAGCCTTTTGAGGGCCGCGGCGGCGTTACCGGCATTTTGGGGAAGACGGTAGGCGCCAACCTGCAGTTTGTACAGCTTTCCGGTTTCGGAAACAGGAATGGAACCGGTTACCTTAATCCCCTGGCCAAAACAGGGGACGGAAAAAAATAAAAAAACCGCCAACGAAAAAAGAATTCTTTTTTTATTCCGATTTCTTTTTTTCATAATCCTTCCATAACACACATAAGGAAAAGGCGATTCATTACGGCGCTGCCGCCGCCGGGGCCGCCGGTACAGCCGCAGGGTCCGGGGCGGCGGGAACCGGCGCGGCAGGAGCCGGTGCTGCCGGAGGCTGAGCAGCCGGTACAACCGTGGGAGCGGCAGGGGCCGCAGGGGCAGGCGGCCCGGCCGCAGCGTACTCCGCAAGCCTGTTTAGTATGCCTTCCAGGGCAGGATCCGCCTGAACCGGCGCTCCGTTCTTTAATTCAAAAAACCCCCGGGCATTTTTAAGGTAGATCCTTATCCGGTAATCACCGTAGTAAACATCCTGGACAACAAAGGTCCGGTCCGGCAGGTAGTACACCCTAAACCTGAATATGATAAGGCCGTCATTCACATGCTGGAAAAGAACCGTCTTTACCTCGCCGTTCAGCGAGGACGCTACAATGTCGTCAAAATCCCCGTTGGTCCCTATCCGGTTACTGGTAAGCTTAAAGGCGTTTTGGTTATAGCCGGAAATGACGCCGATGCTTTTTAACAAAGCCTCCTGCCCGGGATCAAACACCACGGTCCAGAAGGGTCTTGTCACTTTACCGTTCCGGGGAAATCCCAAAAAATGCTGGGCCGTTCTGACAGCTCCTTCCGTTAAGGGGCCGTACCAGCCGTCCGCCTTTCCCACCTGCTTAAAGCCCAGGGACAATAAGCGGTTTTGAAGGCTGGTTACATCGGCGCCGTGCATCCTGTTCTTTTTTATCTCTATAACCCTGGAAAAGTTTTGGGCCTGGGCAAAAAGGCCGTTTACCAGCAGAAAAACAACAACCGCAAAAATTCTTTTTTTCATCTGCCCTCCTTAAATATACATCCGCATAAAATCCATACCCGCCGGAATGACGATAACCCCCGGCTTCACTGACGCCGCCGGGAAGCGTCATTCTATTTCGGAATCCAGTTCTTCAAATTCTTCTCGTTCAATGGTTTCAAGTTTTTTGGTTATCTGGACGGCCATTTTTTTGCCGATGACGCCCGGTTTACAGAGGAACTTTTTCTTGTTTCCGATATTGAGGGAATAGGGATCCCCAAGCCGTACATTGTACAGATGAACAATGTCCCCAATCCGCAGGGACAGCACTTCTTTTATGGGAAGCTGTATTCTGCCGATTTCGGCGGCCACGGGGACATCCACGGCGGTAAGCTTTTCCTTAAGGACCGCAAGATTTTCCGTGGTGGTAGTCCGCCGGGCGGAGGAATACCAGAACTGTACCGAAAGCTTGTTCACAATGGGTTCAATGGTCAGGTAGGGAATACAGAAGTTCATCATCCCTTCCACGTCCCCCACCTTGGTTTCCAGGGTTACCAGAACCACCATGTCCGTGGGGGGCACAATCTGGGCAAACTGGGGATTGGTGTCGATCTGCCCCAGCCGGGGACGAAGGTCGATGACCTGGGTCCAGGCTTCCCGCATATTTCCCAGCAGGCGGACAATGATCCCCTCCATGACGGCGCTTTCTATGTCGGTCAGTTCATGCTGGGATTTGGTTCCTTCGCCGGTGCCCCCGAAAAGACGGTCGATAATGGAAAAGGTCACCGCCGGATCGATTTCCAGGATCGCGTTCCCCTTTAGGGGATCCATGTTGACAATCGCCAGAGTGGTGGGCGTGGGGATGGAGCGGATAAATTCCTCGTAGGTCAGCTGATCCACCGAAGCCACGTGGACGTGGACCATGGACCGAAGCTGGGCCGAAAGGCTTGTGGTGGTAAGCCGGGCAAAGGTTTCGTGCATGATCGACACGGTACGGATCTGTTCCTTGGAGAATTTGTCGGGCCGCTTAAAGTCGTAGATCTTGATCTTCCGGGTATCCGCCGCGGGCTTAAAAACCTCCGGCTCCGTATCCCCGGTATTGATCGCGGTAAGCAGCTGATCTATTTCATCCTGGGACAGAACTTCGGTCAAAGAATACCCCCATTGAAGTATAGCCCCCATCGTTCAATAATGCAATCGCACGCGATGCCGGACATACGTCGTGCGGCGTTCCCCTCCGGCGCGCCCTGTTTTGGCCGATGGTTTTGACCGATACTATAAAGTGAGATGGAAGAATTACCCGGCTCAAACGGACAGGAACCGACCCTGCTTCTGCCCGGAGACAGGAACGACAGCAACGTACGGATCCTTGTCCCGGAGGACAAGCTGGAAATCAGGGCCGATTTTTACCCTCCCCTGGCGGGTTCCAAACCCCTGGACGCCAATTCCATTGCCGCGGCCCTGGCCCGGTTCAACGTGGTTCACGGGGTCCTGTGGGAAAACATCGTCCACGCCCTGACCGAATGTAACCTGGAACGCCGGTTTGTCCGGAACATACCCATTGCCCGGGGGGATCCTCCGGTTAAGGAAATCCTTGAATACTACCAGCTTAATCCTGCGCTGAACCGAAACGAAACCGCGCGGGGAGACAGCTCCCGGATCGACCACCGGTCCTATTCCCCCTTTGTGATCGTTAAAAAAGGACAGGCCCTGGCAAAACTGAAATCCCGGAGGGAAGGGAAAGACGGCAGGGACGTTTACGGTACGGTTATTCCCCACGGAACGATCCGGCCCGAAGGGGTTGTGGGGGGCGCCAACACCAGGAAAGAGGGAAAGTATATCTATGCCGAAATCAACGGCCAGCTGATACGGGACAAGAATACCCTGAACATCCAGGATTCCCTGGTTATCAAGGGCCCCGTGGATTACCGCACGGGCCACATTATGTTTCCCGGGGATGTGTTTATAGAAGGGCCGGTTTCCGACGGGTTCAAGATCTACTCCGGCTCCTCGGTAACGATCAAACAGACCTTTGACGTTACCGACGCGGTCACCAAAAAGGATCTGGTGGTTTCCGGGGGACTTATCGGCAGGGGCCGGGCGCTGGTCAAAGTCGGGGGGGCCCTTAAAACCAGATTTATCGAAAACTGCAAAGTTGCCTGCCGTAAAACCATCGAAGTGGATACGGACATCGTGAACTCATCGGTCTATACCATGGAAAAGCTGGTAATGAGCGACCAGGGAAAGATCCTGGGCGGCGAGATTTATGCCGTCCAGGGGGTCCATGCCGGGGGAATCGGAAAAAAAACCGGCCGGGAAACCCGGATCCACTGCGGGGTTGATTTTACCGCCCAGCAGGAAAAGGAATGGTACAATTACCAGCTGCGGATCGTCGCCGCAAAACTGCACAAGCTCCGGGAACTGCTGGCCGCGGAAAGCGGCGGACCGGACGAATCCGCGGCGGGAGCCGCCGGAAACCCGGGAGCCCCCGGAACCGAACGGCGGGAAAAGATGGAAGAGACCCTGGCCCGGCTGGAGGAGGAACAGAAAAAAATCACCCTCCAGGCAAGCGCCGTTCTTGCCCGGCTGAACGCGGATGAAAACGCCGTGGTCGAAGTCCCGGGAGAAATAGCCTCCGGCACCCTGATCGAAATATGCCAGGTCGCCTTTTTTGTTTCCGACCCTTTAAAGCATGTCCGGGTCCGGCTGGACCGGAAACTCGGCAAACTGACCACGGAACCGCTTTAGCCGGAAAATTGTCCGTGGTGGTCCGTGGTTATTTTGAATTCGGAATTACTGATTTTTCTCATTGACAAGCATTTTTCCTTGCTATAGGCTGTCACTATGGCTCCGAACCAAAAACGCGCCGCCCAAGCCAAGCCAAGCCAAGCCAAGCCAAGCCAAGCCAAGCCAAGCCAAGCCAAGCCAAGCCAAGCCAAGCCAAGCCAAGCCAAGCCAAGCCAAGCCAAGCCATTATGAGGGGCGTTTTGGCGGTGTCAAGTCCCCCGCAACGCTCCCTGCGCACTTCACCCTTTTTCTCATAGTACAGCTTTGCCGGACAGTTTTCTCCGCCGTTCCCGTTCACGCCCAAACAGTAAGCGAAGCTTCCCCGCCGGATTTTTTCATCGCC
>JAISBN010000142.1 GCA_031266175.1 Treponema sp.
CTATGTTTTATGTCAAGGGAAATCGGATTTTTTTCCGAATTTCCCCCAACCGCTCCCAGCCCGGTTATGCGCTTAACGCCTCTACAGCCAAGGCTTTCACATCGGGCCCCTTCCCCGGCCTGAAATGCCGTACCTCATAATTCGTCCTGTCCCCCGTGCTCAAACCGCTCCTCGTTCACAAACGCGCTGAACGGAACAAGCTGGGTGGGAATTATGGGACCAGGCTATACACACACGATTTCTTTCGGCAGCGGCGGCACAATGATCTATTCCTACAGCGACGGTAGTCCCTCCACTTACGGAACGTACAGCGTTTCCGGAAACAGCGTTACTATTACCCTCAGCGGCCCTCCGGTTATCGGAACCATTTCCGGCAATACCCTTACCTTTGGCGGTAGTCCACACACCAAAGTAGGGTAACCAGGAACCGCGCGGCCGGAATCCCCCGGGATTCCGGCCGCGTTATTGGCTGCCCCCGAAGGGCCTCCCCCTGCCTGTCCGCCGTAGTAGACAGCCAATTCCGAATTCAAAAATAACCACGGACCAACACAGACCACTACGGACAAAAGCCAAGGATTTGGAACCAAAGGTCCGTGTTTTTCCGTGTGGGCGAACCGAAGGTTCGTTGTGGTTAAATTCGGAATTCCCGGGATTATGGGACTTACCGCGGTTCCGCCTTTCATGGTATGATGTACCCGCGCGAAGGTTACGGAAAAAGGCGGGGATCATGATTTACAACATCGAGTACGAATGTATGGAAGCGGGGGCCCGGAAGAAGCTCCAGCTGGCAAATCTAAAAAATATCGTGGAACTCTTGTACGCCCGGGTTCCCTTTTACCGGGAAAAGATGGACGCCCTGGGCATTCGTTCCGGGGACATCCACTCCCTCGGGGACATTGAAAAGCTCCCCCTTACCACCAAGGACGATCTGCGGGAACTCTACCCCCACGGCCTGCTTGCCTGCCCCAGGGACAGGATTGTGGAGGTCCACATGAGTTCGGGGACCACCGGCAAGCCCGTGGTGGACGAATATACCCGGAACGACATCAATATCTGGCGGGAATCCATGGCCAGGACCATGGCCGCCGCGGGCTGTACCCGGGACGACATCGTCCAGAACTGCTACGGCTACGGCCTTTTTACCGGCGGCCCCGGGGCCCATTACGGCGCCATGACCCTGGGGGCCGAGGTGCTCCCCATGTCCAGCGGCAACACCGCCCGGCAGCTTATGGTGATGCAGGACTTCGGCTCCACCATGCTTACCTGCACCCCCAGTTATGCCCTCTACATGGCCGAGGAAGCGGCGGAGGCGGGGATAGACCTGCGCGGGCTTCCCCTTTCCAAGGGCTGTTTCGGGGCGGAACCCTGGAGCGAAAACATGCGCAAGGAAATCGAGGGCCGCTACGGCATGAAGGCCTACGACATCTACGGCCTGACGGAAATCATCGGTCCCGGGGTTTCCTTCGAGTGCGAGGCCCAGAACGGCCTCCACGTTAACGAGGATCTTTTTTACCCGGAGATTATCGACCCGGAAACGGGGAAAGTCCTGCCCCGGGGAGAAAAGGGGGAACTGGTATTCACCACCCTTACCAAAGAGGGAACGCCCCTCCTCCGCTACCGGACCAGGGACATTACCTACTTTATGGACGAGCCCTGTTCCTGCGGCAGAACCACCGTCAGGATGCACCGGCTCTTCGGCCGTACCGACGACATGCTGATCATCCGGGGGGTCAATGTCTTCCCCAGCCAGATCGAACACGCCCTCTTTGCCATAGAAGGTACCGAACCCGCGTACCTGATTGTGATAAACCGGGGCGAATCCCACCTGGATGAAGTAGAATTACAGGTGGAGGTCAAGAAAGAGTTCTTCAGCGACGAAACCAGGGGCCTTGAAGCCCTTCGTTCCAGAATTGAGGGGGTCATGAAGAGCAAACTCCAGATAGGGGTCAGGGTAAAACTCGTGGAACCCAAAACCATCGAACGGTCCATTGGCAAGGCAAAAAGGGTCATTGATAACAGGAAGATTTAAGCGGCCTTGCCTTGCAAGGCCAAGAGGGTGATCGACAACAGGAAGATTTAAGCGGCCTTGCCTTGCAAGGCCAAGAGGGTCATCGACAACAGAAAGATTTAAGCGGCGGCCTTGCCTTGCGGGGCCAAACCGCGGGGGGAGAATATGGAAATAAAGCAGATATCGGTGTTTCTTGAAAATAACGCGGGCAGGCTGGGGGAGGTAACGAAAGTCCTGGCGGACGTGGAGATCAACCTTAGGGCTATCTCCATCGCCGACACCGCGGACTTCGGCATCCTCCGCCTTATCGTGGACGACTACGAAAAGGCGGTGGCGGCCTTAAACAAAGCGGGGTTCACCACCCGGATTACCAACGTGGCGGCGGTGGAAATCGAGGACAGGCCCGGCAGCCTGGCCAGGGTAATGGATCTGTTCAGGGCGACCAGCGTCAACATCGAATACCTGTACGCTTCGCTGGAGGGCAGGGAAGGCAAAGCGGTGGTTATCTTTAAGCTGGAGGACCATGACAAGGGGCTGGCGATTATCCGGGAAAACGGCCTTTCCATGGTGGAATCATTTTAATGGATGTTCCCGCCGGATTAAAAATCGCCATGTGCACCAGCGAGGCGGTTCCCTTTGCCAAAACCGGGGGACTGGCCGACGCCGTTTCTTCCCTTTCCCTGGCCCTTGCGGCCCTGGGCCACGAAGTAAAGCTTATCATGCCCCGGTATTACGGAATCAGCCGGGACAAACTGAAAAAACTGGAAGGGGCCATGGGGGTTCCCATGGGGGGCGGCGAAGAGTGGTGCGCCGTGTATACCGCGGTCCTCCCCGGCCCGGAGGAAGGGGGAAAAAAGACAAAGAACCCCGTGGTGGTGTACTTTATCGATCACGAACAATTCTTTGGCCGGGACGGCATTTACGGCAGCTCCTTTGAGCCGGATTTCCTGGACAATCCCCGGCGTTTCGCGTTTTTCTGCCGCGCCGCCTTCCAGCTGTGCCGCAAAATCGAATGGGAGCCGGATATCCTGCACGCCCACGACTGGCCCGCGGCGCTGGCGCCGGTGTTCCTCCGTTACGGGGAGCGCCGCAGCGCCGGCGAACCGGGTTCCTTCGCAAACACCGCTTCGGTACTGACGATCCACAACCTGGGATACCAGGGAATCTATGCCAGGGACAATTTTTCCTATACCCGTCTGGGCTGGGATGTATTTTACCAGGCGGGTTTTGACGACTGGAACATGATGAACCTGCTTAAGGCGGGGATCAATTCCGCGGACAAGCTTAACACCGTTTCCCCCAACTATGCCCGGGAAACCCTTACCCCCGCGGGGGGGGTCCGCCGGGACGGAACCCTCCGCTACCGAGGGGGCGATTATTCGGGCATTCTTAACGGCATAGATACCGCCGTCTGGAATCCCGCCCAGGACAAATACCTGCCCGCCCCGTACTCCGCCGCCAATCCGGAAGGAAAGGCAAAGGCAAAGGAAGCGCTCCAGCGCCGTTTCGGCCTTCCCGAAACTCCGGAGCTTCCCGTTATCGGCATGATCTGCCGGCTTTCGGATCAAAAGGGCATCGGGGAACTCTTCGGTCCAAGCTACGGGTCCGCCTGGTCCATCTGCCGGGAGATGGACCTCCAGTTTGCCTTCCTCGGCTCCGGGGAGGGCTGGGCGGAATATGAAATTTCCGGCCTTGCCTCCAGGCTTCCCAATTTTAAAGCCTATATCGGCTATAACGAAGAACTTTCCCACCTGATAGAGGGGGGGGCCGATTTTTTCCTGATGCCTAGCCGGTATGAACCCTGCGGCCTTAACCAGATGTATTCCCTGGCCTACGGTACTATCCCCATCGTCCGGAATACCGGGGGGCTTGCCGATACGGTACAAAACTACAGTCAGGAAACCGGGGAAGGCACGGGATTCATGTTCGACGATCTGACCCCCAGCGCCATCTACAATACGGTGGGCTGGGCGGTGTGGGCCTGGTATAACAAAAAGAAGGATATCGAGGCTATGCGCCTGCGGGGCATGAAGGAGGACTTTTCCTGGAACAAGTCGGCCCTGCGCTATGTCGAGCTGTATAAAAGCGCCCTTAAGCGGTAGGCGCCGGCTTCCCCGGCTCCCCGCCGCCGCAAAGTCCCCGGGATACGCTTAATAGGAAACGGGAACGATATAAGCGCCGAAGATCCAGCCCCCGTCCCCGGTTTTACACCACACCCCTTTCGGCGCTTCCTCCCCTTCGGGCGCGGTAAGGGTTACTGTCCGTTTGGTTTTGGCGGTAATCCACACCGTAGTCCCCTGGCTTAGGGCGGTCACCGCCTTTGCCGCGACGGAAGGGGTTTCCCGCACGTTGACCGTATCGGCGGTAACCATGTACCGTTCCTCGGACGCCAGCCGTTCCAGGTTTCCCATAAGTTCCAGCTCAAAGAAAACCGGATCGTAATTATGATTCGCCGCCGCCTGGTTAAGGAACAGGCTTTTCCGGGCAAAATCCAAGGCGTTCCTTACCAGCTCCGCCCGGACCACCGGGTTGCCCGCCGCGGACGCGATACGGACCAGCTTGACCGCGCCCACGTCGTTAATGTCGGTGGACACATTCTGGGCCTTTACATACCGGTCGTTGACCGGGGGATTGCTGGTTCCCTCCAGGCGGGCGGTGATCTTTACATAGTCGTCGCTGATATCCTCGTCCGGCAGCAGGGCTACCAGTGAATACCGGGGGATGGAGACATTCCCCGTTCTGACGACGGCGGTGGGCTCGGGCCGGGTATAGAGCAGGGTGTCGTCCGCGACGATCACCGCCGGTTCGGCGGGACCCGCGATGGCATAGTCCTGGACCCAGTAATCCCCGTCAAAATCCACCCGGTAAAAATCGCGGCGCAGGTTATCGTAGGAGCGGACGGCGTTCATCTTTTCATCCTTCCAGACGGCCGTATCCCCCGCGCTTAAGTTGGCTTTCCAGTACATCTTTCCGTCATCCCGGAGTTCCTGTAAAGAGGCTTCGGTCAGAATAACCCCCAGGGGCTGTTTGAACGCTTCTTCGACAGGTTCCGGGGTTTCCGTTTCCTGCGGTTCCGCCTCCGTTTCAGCGGCTGCCGGGGGTTTTTGGCAGGAAACCAGACAAAACACCAGCGCCGCAAGCGTCACCAGCCGGAAAAATATGTTCTTCATCATGACCTCCGTTTTCTCCGTTTTAGGGAAGAATATTACCCGCGGCCAGGTAAATGGCGTACCATTCATCCCGGGTCAGGGTGATTTCCGCCGCCTTGACACAGTCGGCCAGCCGCCGGGGATTCATGGTTCCCGTGACGGGCTGCATTTTTGCCGGATGACGCAGAATCCAGGCCATGGCGACGGTGGTATTGCTGACGCCGTACTTTCCGGCAATTTCGTCGATCTTCGCGTTAAGCCCGGGATATTTGGGACTGCCCAGAAAAACCCCCTCAAAAAAACCGTACTGGAAGGGGGACCAGGGCTGAACGGTAATGTCCTGGAGCCGGCAGTAATCCAGAATGCCGCCGTTCCGGTTTACCGCGTCGTCGTCGTTCATGTTTACATGGAGGCCCTCGCTTACAAGCCCCGCGTGGGCTATGCCGAACTGGAGCTGGTTCGCCGCCAGGGGCTGCTGGACGTATTTTTTAAGCAGCTCTATCTGCCCGGGGTTCTGGTTGGATACCCCGAAATACCGGACCTTGCCCTCCGCGTGGAGGATCCCGAAGGCTTCCGCCACTTCTTCCGGTTCCACCAGGATGTCCGGCCTGTGGAGGAGGAGGACGTCGATATAATCGGTCCGCAGCCGTTCAAGGCTCTGCTCCGCCGACTTAAGGATATGCCCCTTTGAAAAATCAAAGGCCGCCCCCTTGCGGATGCCGCATTTGGTCTGGATAAAAACGCTGTCCCGCCGTACCCCCGTCAGGGAAGCGGCAAAGATTTCTTCGCAGCTTCCGTCGCCGTACACGTCGGCGTTGTCAAAAAACACCGCCCCCAAATCCAGGGCGCTTTTAACAAAGGTATCCGCCTCGGCTTTGCTGATGGAATCGATCCGCATACAGCCCACGGCGATAACCGGAACTTCCAGGCCCGTGTTTCCAAGATTAAGTTTTTTCACGATCACCTCCCGCAACTTTTAGAACTATACCAAAAAAGAACAACCATGGGAACCCTGCGGGCCGGCGGGGGAAAAGCCCGGGAGGGACTGGACACGGGGAAGGCGTTTCTGGTATAGTCGGGGTATATGGCGCCGTACCCAAGCGGTAAGGGAGAGGTCTGCAAAACCTTTATGCGTGCGTTCGATTCGCACCGGCGCCTTAAAAAAAGCCCTCCCGCAGAATCCGGCCCCGGGAAGCTTATCGTGCCGGCAGGCCGGTACGCCTCCTGGCGGGGATACCTCCGGGGCCGACGGTAATTTTGGACCCAACGGGAGGGGCTGCCATATTACCCGGCACAGGAACGGCTTTTCTGCGGTAGCGCGGGGCCGGAAACTGCCGGGGGACGGCAAATCCTCCCGCTTGTACAAAAAGCCTACCTTTTCTTGTTGCCGATTATTACGATTAACCGCTGTAAACCAATAAAAAGAAGGAGCATAATACCGACGGTAATCTTGGTCCACCAGGAATTGATTCTGCCGTTAAACATGATCAGCGCCTGGATGATGGCAACGGTAAGGGAGCCGAATATCGATCCGTATACATAACCCACCCCGCCCGACATCAATATACCGCCGATAACCACCGCGGCAATGGCGTCCATCTCCATACCCTGACCGTGAAGGCCGTAGCCCGAAAGCATGTAGAGGCTGAACACCACGCCGGACACGGCGGAGCAGAACCCGTTCACTGTGTAGATGGCAATCTTCGTTCTCCGCACAGGAATACCCAGAAGTACCGCCGACTGTTCGCTGCCGCCGATGGCGTAAATGTTCCGCCCGAATTTGGTATGCAGGGAAATATAGATAATTACGATGATCATAATGAGAGCCAGTAGTACATTCAACGAAATAAACGGACTTCCCGCGCCGGCGCCGAAACGGAGCTTCCAGATAGCCAGCCCGCTCAAGGTTTGGTTACCGATCGAAATCGACTGGATACTGATGAGGTAACAGAAACCCCGGGCAAAAAACATCCCCGCCAGGGTAGCGATAAAGGGCGGCACGTTCCAGTAGACAATAACACACCCCATCAGAAAGCCGATAACGCTGCCGGTGATAACGGCGATGCCGATCGCGGCAAAGGGGTCAACATGGGCAAATTCGGTGAGGGAGGAGATGATCATCGTGGTAAGGGCCACTACGGAACCAACCGAAAGATCGATGCCGCCGGAAAGTATTACCAGGGTCATGCCCAGGGCGGAAATGATCAGATAGGATTTATCAATAAACAGGTTAAGAAAGGTCTGAATATCGAAAAATCCCCGGTATGAAACGGAACCGAAAACAAAGGCAAAAAAGAACAGCGCCGTTGCCGCGGCTACTGAAAGATATTTGGCGGCAAATGCTTCAACGGTTAATTGTTTTATCTTTGTCTTTTTCATTCAGGAATTCCTTTTGCCGGAGTGATCCTGGTGTTCATGCTTCCGCTTATGCGGGTAAAGAAATCCGCAGCTATGCTTGACTGCAGGAAACAAACCAGTACAACGACCAGGGCCTTAACCACCAGGGATACTTCCGGCGGTACGCCGAAGGAGTAGATTGTCGTCGTCAGGGTTTGTATTAAAAGCGCGCCGATGACGCCGCCCGCCAGGCTGAATTTGCCGCCGGCCATGTTGGTGCCGCCGATAACCGCCGCCAGAATGGCGTCCAGTTCCATATTAAGGCCGGCGTTATTCGCGTCGGAGGCTTTTATGTTGGAACAGACAATAAGCCCCGCCACGCCGGCGCAGAAGGCGCAAAAAATAAAGCTGAACATCTTAACCGCTTTTTCGTTAATCCCGGCGTACCAGCTTGCCGGAGCGTTGCCGCCCACCGCAGCGGTAAACAAACCAAGGGATGTTTTTTTGGTCAGCAGCAGGGCGATGATAAACACCGCCAGGGCTATATAAACCGGGAACGGAAGCCCCAGTACATACCCGTCGTAGCCGATAAAATGGAAGGGCTTATAGTAAATAGTAATAATCTGTCCGTCGGTAATAAGCTGGGCAATACCCCGGCCGGCTACCATCAGCACCAGGGTGGCGACAATCGGCTGGATTTTGCCGTAGGCAACCAAAAAGCCGTTCCAGGCCCCGAACGCCAGGGCAAGGAGCAGGGATGCGGCAATAGCCAGAGCCATGGGAGTCTGGGAAAC